>NZ_NSGT01000085.1:0-13959 GCF_009192905.1 Xanthomonas sp. LMG 12459 | reverse complement strand
GGATTGGGGATTCGTAAAAGCAGATCCCTGCGACTTGATGCCCCGTGCAGGCGCGATAATGTCAGTGCCGGGGATGCCGCTCTTGCCAATCCCCAATCCCGACTCCCCAATCCCGGCCCTCCAATGCCCTTTCGCGAACCTGCCGATCTCGCCGTCCTCAACGCCGATTGCCGCGACACCCTGATCGCGCACCTGGGCATCGTCTTCACCGAAGCCGGGCCGGACTGGTTGCGGGCGACGATGCCGGTGGACGCGCGCACGCGGCAGCCGTACGGGCTGCTGCACGGTGGCGCATCGGTGGTGCTGGCCGAGACCCTGGGCAGCACCGCCGGCAACCTGTGCGTGGAGCCGGGGCGGATCTGCGTGGGTCTGGAAATCAACGCCAACCACCTGCGCGCCGCGCGCAGCGGCGTGGTCACCGGCACCGCGCGGCCGCTGCACGTGGGCCGGACCACGCAGGTGTGGGAGATCCACATCGAGGACGCGGCCGGCAAGCCGGTGTGCGTGTCGCGGCTGACCCTGGCGGTGGTCGACCGCGGCTGAGCCCGGTGCCGGGCTGAACCCTGCCTCGGCGGTCAGGGGCGACGTGTCTGCGGCCGCGTCTTCGGGGTGACACAATTGTCCGCTAGGCCCCCGCTTCCGGTACCCTTGTTCGAATGAGCGAGTTCTCCCCACCCGCCATGCGCCAATACGGTGGGGCGCTGCGCTGGGTCCGTTACGGCTACCGCGTGCCGCTGCTGGCGTTGCACGTGCTGTTGTCGCTGCCGTTCCTGCTGGTGTGCATGGCGCTGTCGCCCGGCCGCGCCGGCACCGAGTCCTTCGGCGACCGCATGGTCTGCTGGTGGTCGACCTGGCTGCTGCGCATCTTCGGCCTGCGCGTGCGCCGCATCGGCGCGCCGCTGCCCAATCCGGTGCTGTTCGTCGCCAACCACGTCAGCTGGATCGACATCGTGATGCTGCACAGCCAGCGCATGATGGGCTTCGTCGCCAAGCGCGAGATCGCCGGCTGGCCGCTGGTCGGCTGGCTGGCCGCGCGCGGGCAGACCATCTTCCACCAGCGCGGCAGCACCGAGTCGCTAGGCGGGGTGTTGCAGGCGATGCTGGAGCGGCTGCGCTCCGGCTGCTCGGTCGGCGTGTTCCCGGAAGGGCGCACCCGCAGCGGCCAGGACGTGGGGCCGTTCCATGCGCGCATCTTCCAGGCCGCGGTCGAGGCCGAGGTGGCGGTGCAGCCGGTGGCGCTGCGCTACGGTGCCGGCGGCTCGGCGCAGCAGATCGTCGCGTTCGGCCCGCACGAGAGTTTCTTCGCCAACTTCCTGCGTCTGCTCGGCGAGCCGGGGCGGGTGGCCGAGGTGCATTTCCTGGAGCCGATCCGGCTGCAGGACGTGGAAGGGCGCCGGCGCATCGCCGAGATCTCGCGCGCGCGCATCGTCACGGCGATGGCACAACCCTGAACAGCGGGACACTGCCGACGCCGCGCTTGACCGATTACTCCAGTCGACAGGCGCAAGCTCGCTGCCCATGAACGCGACCGATTACTCCCCCCCTCGCTGGCTGCGCAACCCGCACGTCCAATCGGTACTGGGTTCCAGCCTGCTGCGCGTGCGCCGTGGCGAACAACTGCTCGCCGCCAGCGGCGCCACCACCACCTCGCACATCCTCGACGGCGGCGATGGCGTGCGCCTGCAGGGCTGGCTCAGCGTGCCGGCCGGCGAAGCGCCGCGCGGCACCGTGCTGCTGCTGCACGGCTGGGAAGGCAGCGCCGACTCCAGCTACATGCGCCTGACCGCGGCGAAGATGCTGGCGCTGGGCTACCAGGTGTTCCGGCTCAACTTCCGCGACCACGGCGGCACCCACCACCTCAACGTGGACCTGTTCCACTCCGAGCGCCTGGACGAAGTGGTCAACGCCGCCTGCGACCTGTGGCAGCGCTTCCCGGCGCCGACCCTGCTCGCCGCCGGCTACTCGCTGGGCGGCAACTTCGCCCTGCGCCTGGCGCTGCGCGCGCCGGCGGCGGGGCTGCCGCTGCAGCACGTGGCCGCGGTGTGCCCGTTGCTGGACCCGGCCACCACCATGCAGCGGATCGAGAACGGTCCGCAGTTCTACGACTGGTATTTCCGCCGCAAGTGGCGCGAGTCGTTGCTGCGCAAGCGCGAACTGTTCCCCGACCGCCACGGCTACGACGACGCCACCCTGGCGCTGGACATGCGCGGGCTGATGGCCTGGCTGGCCGAGCGCCACGCCGGCTTCGCCAGCCTGGACGCCTACTTCGACAGCTATTGCATCGCCGGCGAGCGCCTGCAAGGCCTGCGCGTGCCGGCCGACATCCTGATGGCCGAGGACGATCCGGTGATTCCGCTGGACGACTTCCGCAGCTGGCGCCTGCCCGACCTCGCCCGGCTGGAGATCGCCCGCTGGGGCGGGCATTGCGGCTTCATCGAGAACGCGCGCGGCGACGGCTTCGCCGAACGCTGGGTGGCCGAACGGCTGACCGAGGGGCTGGTGGAGGCCTGACCGGCGTTGCGCGCAGGCCGGCGGGCGATCTCGCCCGCGCCGGCGTGCGGCAGGCGGTCAGCAAGGTGGGCGCACCGGGATTCCCGGGTGCGGCACGCGTCGATGCTCCTTCCGCCGTTCCCGCACCATCACCGCCGCCACCACGTAGCGCTGCCCGGCGCACCGAGTCATCTGCGCAGCCCGGCATGTTCGACGCGCCTCGCCGCCGCGTGGTCTCAGTCCCCCCGCAGCGTCGGCGACATGGCCGCTCCCAGCGATGCCCGATGCGCCCGATGTGCCCGCCGCGCGGACGCAGGTGCCCGCGCAGGGCGGCCCGATGCTCCCGCTACAATGCGGGTTTGCCCCAACGCCGGACCCACATGCACCAGCCCATTCTCGACGCCCTGCGCCGCCAGGATACCGCCGACGCGCTGCGTCTCGCCCAGACCTGGGCCGCCGAGGCCGCCGACGACCCGCAGGCCTTCCGCTGGCTGGCGCTGGCGCAGCAGCAGCACGGCGAGACCGCCGCCGCCCTCGACAGCATCGGCCGCGCGATCGCGCTGGCGCCGGAAGACGCCAGCCTGCACCTGCTGCACGCCGGCATGCTGGTCAGCGCCAACGACCTGGCCCAGGCCGAGGACGCGCTGGCGCAGACCGCGGCGCTGGATCCCAACGAATTCCTTGCCTACGTGATGCGCGCGCACCTGGCGCTGGGCCGCGGCGACCTGGACGAAGTGGAGCGGCTCAGCCGCACCGCCGCGCGTCTGCAGCCGGAGCATCCGCAACTGCTCGGCGTGGACGGCATGCTGGCGCTGCGCCGCGGCGACGCCGACCGCGCGCTGGCGCTGCTCGCGCGCGCCAGCAACGCGCTGCCGGAGGACCCGCGCCTGCTCTACGCGCTGGGTTTCGCCTACCTGGACAAGCAGCACTTCGCCTTCGCCGAGACCGCGTTCCGCCGCGTCGCCGCGCTCACCCCGGGCACCGGCGCGGCGATGATGGCGCTGGTCGCGCAGCTGGCCTACCGCCAGGGCCGCCTGGACGACGCCATCACCGCGCTGGAGGCGGTGCTGGCCGATCCGGCCGGCGATACCGCCAACATGCGCCGGCTTGCCGGCGAATACGCCCTGCAGGCCGACCGCCCGGCCGAGGCGCTGGACCACCTGCGCCGCACCCTGGCGGTGGCCCCGGCCGACCGCCGCACCCTGCACGCCGCGCTGATCGCCTGGCAGCGGCTGGGCACGATCGACGATGCCCGCGCCACCCTGGAAGCGGCGCTGGCCACCACCACCGACGCCCACGACCTGTGGCTGGCGCGGCTGGCGCTGGAGCCGGTGGGCGGCCCCGAGGCGCGCGCGCTGATCGCGCGCTGGCAGGCGGCGATGCCGGCGCACGTGCCGGCGCTGGAAGCGCAGCTGCGGGTGCACGACATGGCCGGCGAACGCGACCAGGGCGAAGCCGTGGCGCAGCGCATCGTGGCGCTGGAACCGGGCCGGCTCAGCGGCGAGGAACGCCTGGTCGAGGCGCTGCTGGAGCGCGGCGAGCACGACGCCGCCATCACCCACGTGCGCGGCCTGATGCAACGCATGCCCGAACGCGACCGCACCGTGGTGCGGCCGTGGCTGGCGGCGGTGCAGGATGCGGCCGGGCGCCCGGACGACGCACTCGCGACCTGGGTGGCCTTCCAGGAGGAGCAGCTGCCGCACCGCCTGCCGCTGCCGCCGCTGGGCCAGGCCCCGGCGCAGTGGCCGCCGCTGGGCACTGTCGACCCGCAGAACCAGGCCCGCCCGCTGTTCGTCTGGGGTCCGCCGGGCAGCGGCGTGGAGCGGGCGATCGCGGTGATCGACGCGGCCAGCCCGGTATTGCGCGGCGACCGCTTCGGCCAGCAGCCGCCGACCGACGGCCTGCAGCGCTTCCGCAGCATCGAGGAACTGGACAGCGGCGCCCTGGACGGTGCGGCGCTGGTCGCCGAGTGGCGTGCGCAACTGCCGGCGCGCGGCGTCGGCGACGGCAACATCGTCGACTGGCTGCTGTGGTGGGATAACGCGCTGCTGCGCGCGCTGCGCCCGCACCTGCCGGAAGGACGGCTGCTGGTGGTGCTGCGCGACCCGCGCGACATGCTGCTGGACTGGCTGGCCAACGGTGCCCCGGCGCCGCTGGGCCTGGCCTCGCCGGAGACCGGCGCGCAGTGGCTGGCGGCGGTGCTGGCGCAGGTCGCCGACCTGCACGAACAGGATCTGTATCCGCATCATCTGGTGCGCCTGGACGGCACCGAGCACGATCCGGCCGGCGTGGCGGCGGCGCTGCAGGACGCGTTCGGTGTGGCGTTCCCGACCATCGCCACGGTCGGCCCGCCGCGCCTGGCCGCCGGCCATTGGCGTGCCTATGCCACGCCGCTGGCCGCCGCGTTCGCGCTGCTGACGCCGGTGGCGGTGCGCCTTGGCTACCCTGAAACCTGATTCCCCACGGAGATTCACGCATGCGTCTTCGCAGTGACAGCATCCAGCCGGGTCAGCCCATCGCCGCCACCTACGCGATGGGCCAGGCCGACGGCTTCGGCGGCAACCGCAACCCCCACCTGGCCTGGGACGCGGTGCCGGCCGGCACCCAGTCCTTCGTGCTGCTGTGCGTCGATCCGGACGTGCCGACCGTGGCCGAGATGGTCGGCCGCGACGACGTGCAGATCCCGGTCGAACAACCGCGCACCGAATTCGTGCATTGGGTGGCGGTGGACCTGCCCGCGGATCTGCGGGAGATCGCCGAGGGCAGCGCCAGCGACGGCGTGGTAGCCAAGGGCAAGCAGCAACCGCCCGGACTGGACGGCGCGCGGCAGGGACTGAACAGCTACACCGACTGGTTCGCCGGCGACGCGGCGATGGGCGGCGACTACCACGGCTACGACGGCCCGTATCCGCCGGCCAACGACCTGCGCGTGCACCGGTACTTCTTCCGCCTGTTCGCGCTGGATGTGGCGCGCCTGGACGTGCCGGCACGCTTCACCGCCGCCGATGCCTTGCGCGCGATGCAGGGCCACGTGCTGGCCGAAGCCAGCCTGCACGGCACCTACAGCCTCAATCCGGCCGCGAAGTGAGCACTAAAGCCCCTCTCCCCCCGGGAGAGGGGTTGGGGTGAGGGTC
This sequence comes from Xanthomonas sp. LMG 12459, assembly GCF_009192905.1. Classification (NCBI taxonomy): domain Bacteria; kingdom Pseudomonadati; phylum Pseudomonadota; class Gammaproteobacteria; order Lysobacterales; family Lysobacteraceae; genus Xanthomonas; species Xanthomonas sp. LMG 12459. The sequence goes on along the minus strand of NZ_NSGT01000085.1, from coordinate 8,335 downwards.
CGGCGCGCGAAGCGCTTAGCGCGATCTGACATTGCGAGGCTTCGCCCGTACCCTCATCCGCCCCTTCGGGGCACCTTCTCCCGAGGGGAGAAGGGAGAAGCCATAGCCCCTCTCCCTTCGGGAGAGGGGTTGGGGTGAGGGTAAGGAGCGCGCAGCGCCTCGCCGACTCAACCCCTCACGCCGCCGGCAACCACAGCAGCAACGCCGCGCCCAGCACGATGCGGTACACCGCGAACGCGGTGAAGCGGTGCGACTTGATGTAGCCCAGTAGCCACTTCACCACCACGAAGCCGGTGACCATCGAGGCGACGAAGGCCAGGGCCACGTCGCCCCAGTTCTCGCTGCCCAGGCCGCCGTCCTTGTACAGCTCCAGGAACGAATAGGCGCTGGCCGCGAACATGGTCGGAATGCCGACCAGGAAGGCGAATTCGGCCGCGGCCGAGCGCTTGCTCAGGCCCAGCAGCATCGCCAGGAAGATCGTCGCCGCCGAGCGCGAGGTGCCGGGGAACACGCCGGCCACCACCTGCGCCAGGCCGACCGCGATGGCCACCGTCCAGGTCACCGTCTCGCGCTCCGGCATGCGCGCAGCGAAGTACTCGGCCACCAGCATCCACACGCCGCCGATCACCAGCGCCCAGGCCACCGGCTGCACGCTGTCGGGCAACTGCCAGCCGGCCTTGCGGACGATGAGACCGACCACCGCGGTCACCAGGAAGGCGGCGCCCAGCTTGAAGGCGTAGTCGCGGTTGGCGCGGTCGCCCAGGCCGGTGGCCAGATCCCACAGGCGCTGCCGGAACACCAGGGTGGTGGCCAGGATCGCGCCAGCCTGGATCACGATGTTGAAGAAGTCGGACCGGTGGCCGAGCCAGCGCTCGGCGATCAACAGGTGCCCGGTGCTGGAAATGGGCAGGAATTCGGTCAGGCCTTCGATGATGCCCAGCAGCAGGGCCGACAACAGATCGCTCATGGAGGAGAGGGTCGCTTTGGGGGAGGGGAAGCTGCGCAAGGATAGAGCATCCGCCTCGCGCACAAATTTGGTGCATTCAGGTGTGAATGCACCACAAAAGTGCAGTGCATTTGCATCCTTCGCGTGCACGCTTCAGCAGAATCAAGGGCTTGTGAGTGCCATACGCTTGGCATGGCGATTGCTGATACTCGCCCACGCCCTTCACAACCCGAGGTTGCATCGAATGTCTGCGGAAACTATTGAGAAGCTGGTCAAGGACAACAAGATCGAGTTCGTCGACCTGCGCTTCGTCGACATGCGCGGCGTGCAGCAGCACGTCACCTTCCCGGTCAGCATCATCGAGCCGGCGCTGTTCGAGGAAGGCAAGATGTTCGACGGCAGCTCGATCGCCGGCTGGAAGGGCATCAACGAGTCGGACATGGTCCTGCTGCCCGACGCCGACACCGCCTTCGTCGATCCGTTCATGGCCGATCCGACCCTGGTGCTGACCTGCGACATCCTCGACCCGGCCACCATGCAGAGCTACGGCCGCGATCCGCGCGGCGTGGCCAAGCGCGCCGAGGCCTACCTGAAGTCCAGCGGCATCGCCGACCAGGCGTTCTTCGGCCCGGAGCCGGAATTCTTCATCTTCGACGGCGTGCGCTTCGGCAACGAGATGGGCCACACCTTCTTCAAGATCGATTCGGAAGAGGCGGCCTGGAGCAGCGGCAGCAAGATCGAAGGCGGCAACAGCGGCTACCGTCCGGCGGTCAAGGGCGGCTACTTCCCGGTCCCGCCGACCGACTCGCTGCAGGACCTGCGCGCCGAGATGTGCAAGACCCTGGAGCAGGTCGGCATCGAAGTCGAAGTGCACCACCACGAAGTGGCCACCGCCGGCCAGTGCGAGATCGGCACCAAGTTCAACTCGCTGGTGAAGAAGGCCGACGAGCTGATGATGATGAAGTACATCATCAAGAACGTCGCCTACCGCAACGGCAAGACCGCGACCTTCATGCCCAAGCCGATCGTCGGCGACAACGGCTCGGGCATGCACGTGCACCAGTCGCTGGCCAAGGGCGGCACCAACCTGTTCTCCGGCGACGGCTACGGCGGCCTGTCGCAGATGGCGCTGTGGTACATCGGCGGCATCTTCAAGCACGCCAAGGCGATCAACGCCTTCACCAATTCCGGCACCAACAGCTACAAGCGTCTGGTCCCGGGCTTCGAGGCGCCGGTGATGCTGGCCTACTCGGCGCGCAACCGTTCGGCCTCGTGCCGCATTCCGTGGGTGTCCAACCCGAAGGCGCGCCGCATCGAGATCCGCTTCCCGGATCCGCTGCAGTCCGGCTACCTGACCTTCGCCGCGCTGATGATGGCCGGCCTGGACGGCATCAAGAACCAGATCGACCCGGGCGCGCCCAGCGACAAGGACCTGTACGACCTGCCGCCGGAAGAAGAGAAGCAGATCCCGCAGGTGTGCTCCAGCCTCGACCAGGCGCTGGAAGCGCTGGACGCCGACCGCGAGTTCCTCAAGGCCGGCGGCGTGTTCACCGACGACTTCATCGACGGCTACATCGCGCTGAAGATGCAGGAAGTGACCAAGTTCCGCGCGGCCACGCACCCGCTGGAATACCAGCTGTACTACGCCAACTGAGTTCCACGCGCGGCGATGGCGAAGGCTTCCCCTCCCTCCTTCGCCATCGCCGCCACCTGCCCGGCTGGGGAGCCGCGCAGGTGGTCCGCGCCCACCATCGCGTCATCGAGTGTCCAGGGGATGGACCGCGCAACAGAGCGCTTGCGTGCCGTGGGCCACGTTCCCTCCCACGTCGCCGTCGCCGCCGCACCTTGGGTGCGGTGGGCCACGGCGTGATCCACGGAACGCATCGCGCAGCAGCACCCGCGCCGTTCGCGGCGCGGTCGATGGGCCCAGTGCCGGTCGGCCTTCGGCGGCCGGTTCCTTCCACCAACGGGGTATGCGCATGAAACTGATCACCGCCATCATCCGGCCATTCAAGCTCGACGAGGTCCGCGAGGCCTTGTCGCAGGCTGGGGTGTCCGGCATCACCGTCACCGAGGTCAAGGGCTTCGGTCGGCAGAAGGGCCACACCGAGTTGTATCGCGGTGCCGAGTACGTCGTCGACTTCCTGCCCAAGATCAAGATCGAGACCGTGGTGACCGACGAGCGTCTGGACGCCGTGGTCGAGGCGATCCAGGGCGCGGCCGGCACCGGCAAGATCGGCGACGGCAAGATCTTCGTCACCGCCATCGAGCAGGTCGTCCGCATCCGTACCGGCGAAATCGGCGCCGATGCGCTCTAACCCCACCTTGGAGCCCTTCATGAAGACAGGTCTGTTCGCCGGGTGGAAGGCCCGGTTCTACGCGGTATGCATGCTGATGCTGGTCAGCGCGATGGCGGTCGGCATTCCCGGCAAGGCGTTCGCCCAGGCCGAAACCACCCCGGCGCCGACGCCGGACGTGGTCACCGAACAACTGACGCCGCCGCCTGCACCGGCCGCCGCGCCGGCCGCGGCCGCGGCCACGCCGGCGCCGGTGGTGGACAAGGGCGACGTCGCCTGGATGCTCACCTCCACGCTGCTGGTGCTGCTGATGGTGGTGCCCGGCCTGGCGCTGTTCTACGGCGGCATGGTCCGCGCCAAGAACGTGCTGTCGGTGCTGATCCAGGTCGGCGTGGTGTTCTCGCTGATCGCGGTGCTGTGGGTGGTGTACGGCTACAGCCTGGCGTTCGCCGATGGCGGTCCGTTCATCGGCACGCTGCACAAGGCGCTGCTGGCCGGCGTCGACACCACTACGCTGGCCGACACCTTCTCCAAGGGCTTCAAGCTGCCGGAGTACGTGTTCGTCGCCTTCCAGCTGACCTTCGCCGGCATCACCGGCGCGCTGATCGTCGGCGCCTTCGCCGAGCGGGTGAAGTTCGCCGCGGTGCTGCTGTTCGTGGTCATCTGGTTCACCTTCGGCTACCTGCCGCTGGCGCACATGGTGTGGTCGGCCCCGGGCTTCCTGTTCGGCAAGGGCGCGCTGGACTTCGCCGGCGGCACCGTGGTCCACATCAACGCCGGCGTGGCCGGTCTGGTCGGTTCGTACTTCGTCGGCAAGCGCCTGGGCTTCGGCCACACCGCGCTGAAGCCGCACAACGTGACCCTGACCTTCGTCGGCGCCTCGCTGCTGTGGGTGGGCTGGTTCGGCTTCAACGCCGGCTCGGCGCTGGAAGCCAACGCCACCGCCGCACTGGCCTTCCTCAACACCCTGCTGGCCACCGCCGCGGCGGTGCTGGCCTGGTCGCTGACCGAGAAGGTGATCAAGGGCAAGTCCTCGGCGCTGGGCGTGGCCTCGGGCATGGTCGCCGGCCTGGTCGGCATCACCCCCGCCGCCGGCACCGTGGGGCCGTTCGGCGCCATCGCCATCGGCGTGGCCGCCGGCGTGATCTGCGTGTGGGGCGTGACCGGGCTGAAGAAGCTGCTCAATGCCGACGACACCCTGGACGTGTTCGGCGTGCACGGCGTCGGCGGCATCGTCGGCGCGATCCTCACCGGCGTGTTCACCGACAAGGCGCTGGGCGGCATGGGCTACGCCGAGGGCGTGACCATGGGCCACCAGGTGCTGGTGCAGGCCGAAGGCGTGCTGATCACCGTCGGCTGGATCGGCGTGGTCTCGGTGGTCGGCTTCCTGATCGCCAAGCTGGTGATCGGCCTGCGCGTGCCGGAAGACGCCGAGCGCGAGGGTCTGGACATCACCTCGCATGGCGAATCCGCCTACGAGTTGTGAGGTTCGCCGGCCCGCGACGGCGGTCGCGGGCCTTGTCGCAGCGCGTGTGACCGGCGCTGGTGGCCGGTCCACGCGGCCGCGGCCTTCGCCGGCGCTTCCTGGGGGGAAGCGCCGGCCATTCTCAAAAGATCGAGGTATTCCGCGTGGCCATTCGCCTCGCCACACCCCCGGCTTTCCGCAAGATTCCTGGTTGCGTCGTGATGCAGGGCCGGGTGGCACCACCCACTGGTCGTCAGGCGGCTGCGCGACGCGCCATCCGCAAGGGCAGCGGCCGCGCCATGCGCCGCTCGCCCGTGCCGCCTGCCTGGCTTTGCACTACATTGGTGCAATGGCCATGAACACTACGCCGCCCCCGCTTTCCGCCCTTGGCACCCCGGTGGTCTGGGCGGATACCGACGGCCGCCTGCGCGGCGCCAATCCCGCTTTCGCGCGCTGGCTCGGGGTCAGCGTGCGGCGCCTGCTCGACCAGCCGCTGGCCTCGCTGGAAGTGCAGGGCGATGCGCTCGCACGGTTCCTGCGCAACGACGAGCGCGACGTGCTGCGCCTGCACCGCATGGCCCTGGCCGTGCCCGGCGAGCCGCCGCGCTTCGCCGAGGGCTGGCTGTCGCGGCTGGACGACGGCGGCTGGCTGCTGGAAGCGCACCCGGTCGACGAGTTCCCCACGCCGGACCCGGCGCAGGCCCTGCCGAACGCGCTCAGCGCGGCGCTCAAGGGCCTGGCCCACGAACTGCGCAATCCGCTGGCCGGGCTCAAGGGCGCCGCGCAGCTGCTGGCGCGCCGCGCCCAGCACCGCGACGAGGACGAGCGCGAACTGATCGAACTGATCGGCGCGGAGATCGAGCGCCTCAACAGCCTGCTCGACCAGTTGCTGTCGCCAGCGCCGGCGCGCCCGCACGCCATGCTCAACATCCACGCGGTGCTGGAGCGGGTGCTGCGCCTGGCCGAGAACGAAGGCGGCTGGTCGGTGCGCCTGCAGCGCGACTACGACCCCAGCATCCCCGAATTCCTCGGCGATGCCGACCGCCTCACCCAGGCGGTGTGGAACCTGGTGCGCAACGCGATCCAGGCCGGCGCCGCGCAGGTCACCTTGCGCACCCGCGTCGAGCACGGCCAGCGCATCCGCGACCGCGTGCACGCGCGCGGCCTGCGCCTGGAGATCGTCGACGACGGCCGCGGCGTGCCCGAGGAACTGGCCGAGCACCTGTTCCTGCCGCTGGTCAGCGGCCGCGCCGAAGGCAGCGGCCTGGGCCTGGCGCTGGCCCAGCAGGTGGCGCGCGAGCATGCCGGCTCGCTGACCTACCGCTCCCGCCCCGGCCACACCGTGTTCACCCTGCTGCTGCCGCAGCGCGCAGCGGACACCGATTAGGAGCACTGCGATGACCGACTCCCTGCAAGGAACGCAACGTATCTGGGTGGTCGACGACGACCGTTCGGTGCGCTTCGTGCTGTCCACCGCGCTGCGCGACGCCGGCTACAGCGTCGACGGCTTCGACAGCGCCGCCGCCGCGCTGCAGGCGCTGGCGCAGCGGCCCATGCCCGACCTGCTGTTCACCGACGTGCGCATGCCCGGCGACGACGGTCTGGTGCTGCTGGACAAGCTCAAGGCCGCGCACCCGCAACTGCCGGTGATCGTGATGTCCGCCTACACCGACGTGGCCAGCACCGCCGGCGCGTTCCGCGGCGGCGCCCACGAGTTCCTGTCCAAGCCGTTCGACCTGGACGATGCGGTGGCGCTGGCCGCACGCGCGTTGCCCGATCCCGGCAGCGCCATCGCCGCGGCACCGCCAGTGACGCCGGCCGGGCAGGGCAGCACCGAACTGATCGGCGACACCCCGGCGATGCGCGCGCTGTTCCGTGCCATCGGCCGGCTGGCGCAGGCGCCGCTGTCGGTGCTGATCAACGGCGAGACCGGCACCGGCAAGGAACTGGTCGCGCACGCGCTGCACACCGAGTCGCCGCGCGCGCGCAAACCGTTCGTCGCGCTCAACACCGCCGCGATCCCGGCCGAACTGCTGGAGAGCGAACTGTTCGGCCACGAGGCCGGCGCCTTCACCGGCGCGCAGCGCCGCCACATCGGTCGCTTCGAGCAGGCCGACGGCGGCACCCTGTTCCTGGACGAAATCGGCGACATGCCGCTGCCGCTGCAGACCCGGCTGCTGCGCGTGCTGGCCGAGAACGAGTTCTTCCGCGTCGGCGGGCGCGAACTGATCCGGGTCGACGTGCGGGTCATCGCCGCCACCCACCAGGATCTGGAAGCGCTGGTCGAACAGGGCCGCTTCCGCGCCGACCTGTTGCACCGCCTGGACGTGGTGCGGCTGCAGTTGCCGCCGCTGCGCGAGCGCCGCGCCGACGTGCCGCAACTGGCCGAGAACTTCCTGGCGATGGCCGCGCGCAAGCTCGACACCCCGCCCAAGCGGCTGGCGCCGGCGGCGCTGGACGCGCTGCGCGCCTATCCCTGGCCGGGCAACGTGCGCGAACTGGAGAACGTGTGCTGGCGTCTGGCCGCGCTGGCGCCGGCGGAAATCATCGATGCCGGCGACGTCGAGGCCGCCCTGCTGCGCGGCGGCCGCCGCGAGCGCAGCGGCGACGGCGGCGAGTGGGATACGCAACTGTCGGCCTGGGCGCAGCAGCGCCTGTCCGACGGCGCCGAGGGCCTGCATGCCGAGGCCCGCGAACGCTTCGACAAGGCGCTGCTGGAAGTGGCGCTGCGCTTCACCCAGGGCCGCCGCGCCGAAGCCGCCGCCCGCCTGGGCGTGGGCCGCAACACCGTCACCCGCAAGCTGGGGCCCGGGCGGCGGCGGCGCTGAGGAAGGAGCCGGGACCCGGGACCCGGAGGCCCGGGACAGCGCGGACTCAGGGGCGGACAGATGTGCGACATGCGCTTGCTGGACTCGGGACGTCGATTTCCGGTTCGCGCTCGTTTACACGCCAGGGGATTCGCTGTGGCCTTGCCTCATGCGCCGCTGCGCTGACGCGTCGCTACGCTTTCCGGGTCCCGGGTCCCGACCGCACCACCGAGCCCCGCCTCCGGCCAGCTAGACTGCGCCCCGTGCACCTTCATGGGGTCTGCACGGCCGCCCCTCTAGTTTCGCCCTGCCACAGGAGTCGATGTCGATGCGTTACGGATTGCCCCTCGCCGCGAGTGCCTTGTTGATGCTGGCCGCGTGCAGCAGCGCGCCGCCCAAGGCCCCGCCGCCGCCGCCCAAGGCGCCGCCGTTGCCCAGTGCCGGCACCGTGCAGCAGGCGCAGGCCGTGCTGGCGCCGGCCTCCGGCAGCCTGGTCAGCGGCAAGCTGTCGCTGGTCGCCGCCCCCGGTGGCGTGCGCATCACCGGCACACTGGGCGGCTTGCAGCCCAACCGCAGCTTTGCCTTCCATGTGCATGAGCGCGGCGACTGCAGCGCGGCCGACGCCAGCAGCGCCGGCGGTCACTTCAACCCGCTCGGTGCCCCGCACGGCCGCGCCGGCAGCGGCCCGCACCACGCCGGCGACATGGACAACCTCAACGCCACGGCCGATGGCACCGCGCAGATCGACGTGCTGCTGCGCGGCGTGGTGCTCGGCGGCGGCGCGGCCAACGATATCGTCGGCCGCGCCGCCGCCGAGCAC
>NZ_NSGT01000084.1:0-55556 GCF_009192905.1 Xanthomonas sp. LMG 12459 | reverse complement strand
CTGATGCGCGAAGGCTTCGCCCCGTACCCTCACCCCAACCCCTCTCCCGGGGGGAGAGGGGCTTACGTTGCTCCTGACGATGACGGAGCAGTGCCGACGTCGCCGGATGGGGGCGGCACCGCGCGCTCAGCCCAGGCGCTGCCGTACCGCTTCGAACAGGGTCACGCCGGCGGCGACCGAGACGTTGAGGCTCTCGATCTCGCCCGGCATCGGGATCCGCACCAGGCCGTCGCAATGCTCGCGGGTCAGCCGGCGCAGGCCGTCGGACTCGCCGCCCAGCACCAGCGCCACGTTGCCGCGCAGGTCCTGCGCGTAGAGCGAGGTCTCGGCCTCGCCGGCCAGGCCGTAGATCCACACGCCCTGCTTCTGCAGCTCGCGCAGGCAGCGCGCCAGGTTGGTCACCGCCACGATCGGCAGGCGGTCGGCGGCGCCGGCCGAGGTCTTGCGCACGGTGGCGTTGACCGGCGCCGATTTGTCCTTGGGAATCACCACCGCGGTCACCCCGGCCGCGGCGGCACTGCGCAGGCAGGCGCCGAGGTTGTGCGGATCCTGCACACCGTCGAGCACCAGCAGCAGCGCACGGCCTTCGGCGGCGCTGACCAGGCCTTCCAGCTCGCTCTCGGCCCAGGTCCGCGCCGCGGCATAACGCGCGGCCACGCCCTGGTGCCGCACCGAGCCGCCGACGCCGTCCAGCGCCTGCGTGTTCACCCGCCGCACGTCGATGCCCTTGCGCCGCGCGTTCTCCTCGATCTCCTGCAGACGCGGATTCTTGCTGCCCGCTTCCACCAGCACCTCGCGCACGTTGTCCGCGTCGTTCTCGATCGACGAGGCCACGGCATTGACGCCGACGATCCACTGGTTCTGCTTGCTCATGAGGCGGGACTACGCGTAAGGAAAGCGGGCATGGTAGGGGTTGTGGCCGCTGGCGTCATGCCTGGGGGCCGGGATTGGGGATTCGGGATTGGAGATTGGTAGAAGCGGCTTGGCCGTGACGTCGCACTTTCCTGCGACGCCCGGGGCCTGCGTGTCGCGACAGCAAGACCAACGACGCAGCGCCATCCAGACAAGGCGCGGCGCAGCCTTGTGGGAGGGACTTCAGTCCCGACGCGATGACGTCGGGAACACCGGCCAGCTGCCTGGCGCGACCGATTCCCGAGGTCGCCAGCGATCTCCCGACAACGCGCCGCGCGAGGTCGGCACTGTCAGTCACGGCTCAAGCCGGCCAGCGCTCGGTGTCGTGGTCCGGATGCTGGCGCGAGACGATATCGGCCAGAAAGGGCGCGGCGACCAGATCGCCCTCGGTGCGGACCGCCGACAGGCGATGCAGGGCGTCGACGAATGGCAGCTTCGCCTCGACGCCATACTGGATGGTCGGCGGCAAGGCCTCCGGATGGTCGAAAGCGCCGGCCGCGATGGCGACACCATCCGGGGCCTCGTAGGTCAGAGGCGTGCCGCAGTCGGCGCAGAAGCCGCGCTGCACCAGGTTGGACGAGGCGAAGCGCCTGGGCGCGCCGCGGGTCCAGGTCAGGTCCGCACCGCGGGTGGAGACCAGCGGCGCGTAGTAGGCGCCGAACGCCTTCTGGCACATCCGGCAATGGCAGATCGAGGCGTCGTGCAGCCGCCCGCGCACGCGGAAACGCACCGCCCCGCACTGGCAACCGCCGCTGTACTCCTGCTCCATATCCGCTCTCCGCTGCGAACCGCATCGCGCAGGTGACCTCCCGCACGACGCACGGGAAGCGCGATCGCGGCGGCCGCCAGGCGGTTCGCCGCGACGCTGCGCCGTCAGTACTTCTTTTTCTTGCGCTTGGCCGGCTGCCCACGCGGTGGCGGCGGCGGCAACTCGTCATGCGCCGACGAGCCTTCCTCGACCAGGCGAAAGTCGATCTTGCGCTCTTCCATGCTCGCCTTCAGCACCAGGATGCGCACGCGGTCGCCCAGGCGGAACTCGCGCCCGCGGCGCTCGCCGGTCAGGGTCTTGCGGGTCGCGTCGAACTGGTAATAGTCCTGCGGCAACTGGGTCACGTGGATCAGGCCGTTGACCTTGGACTGGTCCAGTTCGACGAACAGGCCGAAGCTGGTGACGCCGCTGACCACGCCGTCGAACTGCCCGCCGACGTGCTTCTCCATCCACGCGGCGCGGTAGCGCTCGTCGACCTCGCGCTCGGCCTCGTCGGCGCGGCGCTCGCGCTCGGAGCACTGCAGCGCCAGCGCCGCCATCGCGCGCGGCGCGTACAGGTACTTGTCCGGCGCGCCGCGGGTCAACGCGTACTTGATCGCGCGGTGCACCAGCAGGTCCGGATAGCGGCGGATCGGCGAGGTGAAGTGCGCGTACGCCTCCAGCGCCAGGCCGAAGTGGCCGGCGTTGTCGGGCGAGTACACCGCCATGCTCTGGCTGCGCAGCAGCACCGATTCCAGCAGCGCCGCGTCCGGGCGCTCGCGCACCTTCTTCAGCAGCTTGGTGTAGTCGCCCGGCACCACCTTGCTCCACGCCGGCAGGCTCAGCTTGAATTCCTTGAGGAACTCCAGCAGGTCGGCGTACTTGGATTCCGGCGGGCGCTCGTGCACGCGGAACGGCGCCGGAATATGCGTTTCCAGCAGGTAGCGCGCCGCGGCCACGTTGGCGGCGATCATGCATTCCTCGATCAGCTTGTGCGCGTCGTTGCGCACCAGCATGCCGGCCTGGGTCACCTCGCCGGTGTTGTCGAGCACGAAGCGCACTTCCGCGGTCTCGAACTCGATCGCGCCGCGGCGCGCGCGCGCCTTGGCCAGGATCTGGTACAGCTGATGCAGCCGATCCAGCTGCGGCAGCACCGCCGCCACGTCCTTGCGCACCTGCTCGTCTTTTTCGCCGACCGCCTGCCACACCTGTTCGTAGGTGAGCCGCGCGTGCGAGTTCATCACCGCCTCGTAGAAGCGCGCACTGGCCACCTCGCCCTGGCGGTCGATCTGCATGTCGCAGACGAAGCACATGCGGTCGACCTTGGGGTTGAGCGAGCAGATGCCGTTGGACAGCGTCTCCGGCAGCATCGGCACCACGAAACCGGGAAAATACACCGAGGTCGCGCGCTTGACCGCCTCGGTGTCCAGCGGCGTGCCCGGACGCACGTAGTGCGACACGTCGGCGATCGCCACCACCAGGCGGAACCCGTCGGCGTTGGACTCGCAGAACACCGCGTCGTCGAAGTCCTTGGCGTCGGCACCGTCGATGGTCACCAGCGGCGTCTGCCGCAGGTCCACGCGGCCCTTGATCGCCGCCGGCTCCACCGTCAGCGGCACCGCCGCGGCTTCGTCCAGTACCTCTTGCGGGAACTCGTAGGGCAGCTCGTGGCCGTGGATCGCCGCTTCCACCAGCAGCGACGGGGTCAGCTTGTCGCCCAGCACGGCGATGATCTTGCCGATCGGCGGGCGCCGCGCGTCCGGCGCGGAGGTGAGTTCGCACACCACCAGTTGCCCGTCGCGGGCCTCGCCGACGGCGTCGGCGGGGATCTGCACATTACGCTGGATGCGCTTGTCGTCGGGCACCACGAAGGCGATGCCGGCTTCCAGGCTGAAGCGGCCGATCATCCGGGTCAGGCCGCGCTCGAGCACGCGCGCGATGCTGCCCTCGCGGCGACCGCGGCGGTCGATGCCGGTGACGTTGGCCAGGGCGCGGTCGCCATGCAGCACCTTGCGCATTTCGTACGGCGGCAGGAACAGGTCGTCGCCGCCCTCGTCCGGGCGCAGGAAGCCGAAGCCGTCCGGATTGGCGATCACCACGCCGGGGATCAGGTTGGTCTGCTGCAGCGGCGCGTAGCCGCCGCGGCGGTTCTGCACGACCTGGGCTTCGCGCAGCATCGCACCCAGGCGCTTGCTCAGCGCTTCCTTGCGCGTCGGCTCGGTCAGGCCGAGCTGTTCGGCCAGTTCGTCCAGGGTCTGCGGGCCGTCGCAGCGTTCGAGCAGTTGCAGGATCGCCTCGCGGCTGGCGATCGGCTGCGCATAGCGCTCGGCCTCGCGTGCGGCATAGGGGTCGTGGATCGGCGCGGCAGTGTCGGGCGCGGCCGCCGGCGGCGGCGACGGAGGGTGCAGCGGTTGCAGCGGCGGCTTGGGGCCACGGCGCAGGAAGCTGGGCATCCAGGCGGGCAGACGCGATTTCTTCGGCGTATCGGAGGTGGGCGCGTCGCCGGACGCGGATTTGCCGGGCTTGCCGGACTTGCTTTTGCGAGTTGTCATCCGCGCATGGTACTCCCATGCAGGTGGCGTCACCCGAACCGGGCGGCGCGCTGCGGCGAACGTGCGCCCCAGAAACGACGAAGCCCGCGTCAGCGGGCCGGTCGGTGCGAGAGTTCAGCGCTCTCGCGATCTTGCATGTGGTGCCCAGGAGAGGACTCGAACCTCCACGGTTTTACCCGCTAGTACCTGAAACTAGTGCGTCTACCAATTCCGCCACCTGGGCGCTGAAGGCCGCGAATTCTGCGGTGCCCGCGCGACCTTGTCAACGCCTATTTCGCATTCGCTCGCGATCGCCTGCACCGATGCCACGACCCCGTCGGGCCAAGCAGCCGCACCGCGCGCGTCGGCGGCGCACGCATTCGGCGGAAAACCGCAGTGCAATGCGGATTCCGACACAGCGCTGTCACAAGCGGACCCGCTTCGAAGATCCGGCGTGACGGCGGCGGAAGTTCGCGATTTTGTCGGTTGACCCGGATCGGCGCCCCGCTAGCTTGCATCCGGCAATCCGTCGCCCTCCCCCACGCTCCGGAGCATCCCCATGCACAACCTGTCCGCCTCCCTGCTCGCCGCCGCCCTGTTCGCCAGCGCCACCAGCGCCTCCGCCGCCGGCGCCGACGACGCCACGCTCAATTCCCTCACCGAGATCCAGCGCGCCCTGGACAGCGGCGCCTCGGTCGCCGTGGCGATCGACCTGAGCCAGTGCACGCCCACCTCCGGCGGCGCCACGCCGAGCCAGACCCGCGGCGGCCTGCGCATCGGCGCCTACCGCGTCACCGCCGACGGCACCCTGTCCTTCGCCGACGAGCACGTGACCGTCGGCCGCGACGGCAAGCCGATCCAGCAGTTCCTGCGCTACCAGGTACATCCGGACAACAGCATCGACTTCACCATGTTCGTGTTCGCCCTGCCCAGCTACCAGCAGACCGGCAGCACCCTCGGCTACCGCTGCGCGATCAACCAGGGCCTGCGCTTCAACGTCGGCTACTGAGGTCGCCACCGACGCGTCCGCGACGGCGCTGCACTGCCGCCGTCGCAAAACGCTTGACAGCGTCTGCTGCCACGCGCACAATTCTCGTTCTGAGTTGCCCAGGTGGCGGAATTGGTAGACGCACTAGTTTCAGGTACTAGCGGGTAAAACCGTGGAGGTTCGAGTCCTCTCCTGGGCACCACGACCGACAGGTCGAGCAAGATCTCAAAACCCGCTTCGGCGGGTTTTTTGTTGGCTGCGCGCAGGCCGCGGCGCTCAGCGCTGCGGCGGACGCAACGGACCGATGTCCACGCGCACGCCCTTCACCCACACCGCCACCTTGTAGGCACGGTAGCCCGGGTTGTGGCGTTCGGCCGCACGCGCGGCCAGGTAGGCATTGGCGGCATGCACCAGCACCTGCAAGGACGGCTCCAGTTGCGCGACGCGCCGGAGTCTCACTTCGTAGGTGGCCATGCGCCCTCCCCCACGTACCGGCAGGCGCCGCGTCGTGCCGCGATCGGCCAATGCATGGCGGCGGCGCACCGCGGCGCCGACACCCCCGTGTCCACAACATCCATGTCCTGCATGCGCATCCTCGCGCGTCCGTGCATTCCGCACCGCACGAGTATTGAATCTCCGAACAATTGGAGTCAAGCGTGACTGTACGACAAGCCGGCGGATGCTCCATATCTTGGTAGGCCCGCCGTCCCCCAAGGCCCACCGCGATGAATAGCTTCGGCGAGCGTTTGCGCGAAGCCAGAAAAGCCGCCGGGCTCACCCAGGAGCAGTTGGGCTTCGCGCTGGACGTCACCAAGTCCTCGGTGTCGGCCTGGGAGAACGACCGCGAAACGCCGAGCTTCCGCCTGCTGCCGACGCTACGCAGCGTGCTGAACCGCTCGCTCGACGAACTGGTGTGCGGCGTCGGTCCAGGCAAGCGTGTGCAGGACCTGCCCGCCGACTATCCGTTGCTGGCACAGGACGCGCAGGAGCGCGCCCTGCTCGCGCGCTATCGCAACGCCTCGGTGCGGCGCCGCGAAGCCGTGCTGGAATTGCTCAAGCCGGACAACGGCTGAGCCACACTGGCGGCGCGTGTGGCGTTCGGGCATCGCCAGTAACGACGGAATGCCATTCGCAGGAGCGGCTTCAGCCGCGACCAAACCCTACCGACATGCCCGTCGCGGCTGAAGCCGCTCTTACGAGGACGACCACGCTTCCCGCTGAGTCGCGGCACGCGTGATGTTCGAGACGCTCTTCAGCCGCCGACGCCGAGCGTGCGCAGCGCCTCGCCCCAGATCGCGTAGCCCGCTTCGCTGGGATGGGTGCCATCGGGCATCAGCGCCACCGGCAGCGTGCCGTCCGGCTGCAGGAAGCGCGCGCCGATGTCGAGCCAGCGCACCTGCGGGTCGTGGGCGAAGCGCGCGGCCAGCAGGCGGTTGGTCTCCAGGATCGGCGCACGCTGCGGCGCATCGGCGGCGAAGCCGCGCGGGAAGATGCCCATCAGCACGATCCGGCTGCGCGGCAGGCGCCGCCGGATCTCGGCGACCACCGCCGCCACGCCGTCGGCGGTCTCCTGCGGCGTGTTGGCGCGCGCATGCTCGGTGCCGGTGAGATTGTTGGTGCCGAGGTTGATCACCACCCAGCGCGGCGCCAGGCCGTCGACCTCGCCCTGGCGCAGCCGCCACAGCACGTTCTGGGTGCGGTCCCAGCCGAAGCCCAGGTTCAGCATCCGCGCGTCGCCGAAGGTGCGCTGCCAGGCCTGCGCGCCATTCACCCGGATCGCCTGTGGCGCGCCCGCCCAGAAATGGGTGATCGAGTCGCCGAGCATCACCACCTGCGGCTGCAACTGCCGCGCGGCGTCCAGCGCGGCATGGTGGCGGCCGTACCAGTCGTACGAATCCTGCTCCAGCCAGGGCACCGCGATGCGCGCGGTGTCGACGTCGGTCATCGCGTCCAGCGGCACCCGCGGCGCCTCGTCGAGCAGCCGCGCCAGGGTCGGCTCGATGGCCTCGGCCATGCGCCGCTGCCCACGCGTGTCCGGATGCAACGCGCCACTGCCGGGACGCTGCCGCGGATCGTAGAACAGGCTCGGGTCCAGCGTGCCATCGACGCGCTGGAACACGGTGCCGATGTCCAGGTAGGCCACACGCGGATTGTCGCCGTAACGCACCGCCAGCGCGCGGTTGACCTCGGCGTCGCGCGCACTCTTCTGCGCCGACAGTGCGCTGGGCAGCAGGCCGAGCAACAGGATGCGGGTGCGCGGCAGGCGCTGCTCCAGCGTGGCGACCACCGCATCGATCCCGCGCACCGTGTCCGCCGCGCTGTGCCCTTGGTGGCCGGTATTGTTGGTACCGATCAGCAGCAGCGCGACCTTGGGCCGCAGACCGTCGACCTCGCCGTGCTGCAGACGCCACAGCACGTGTTCGGTGGCGTCGCCGCTGAAGCCGAGGTTGAGCGCGCCGCGGCTGCCGTAGAAGGTCTGCCAGGTCGACTGGAAGTCTTCGTCCGGTGCCTGCGCCTTCTCGTCGTTCTGGGTGATCGAATCGCCGATCAGCAGCAGCGGCGCATCCGGGTGCGCGCGTACTTGCGCCAACACCTGTTGGTGGCGCTCGGCCCACCAGGCTTCGTGCAGGCGATCGGCCGGGGTCACCGGCACTGGCGACGGCGCCGGCAGCGGCGCGGCCTGGACGTTGCCTGGGTGCGCACCGAGGCATAGCAGTACGAGGACGGCCGCGCGCGGAAGCGATGCGGCGAAGCGGGCGCCGAAGGCGCGGAGAAAGCGCTGCATGTGCGGGGCTGCCGAAGCCTGCGAAGAGCGGCATTCTGGTGCGCAGGCCGCGGCAGCGGCAAGTGTCCCCGCGCCTGAGCGCGACGCCGGACACGCATGCCACTTGGCATGCCCGGGTGCGGCGCGCCGGACGGCACGCCATCAGGCAATGGCGCGTGCAAGCGCTGCTATCGCACCACCATTGCAGCGGCACGGAACGGCACAGGGCGTGGTGCCGTCCGTGCCGACGTGCCGCCGTCGAGGCTCAGTGGCCGCCAGCCGCCGCCGCGCCACCGCCGCCGCCGAACGGCGGCTTGGCCAGCCACAGGAAGAAGATGATCCCGAGGAAGGTCCAGCCCAGCAGGTAGAAGATGTCGTTGAAGCCCATCTGCGAGGCCTGGTGGTTGATGGTGTTGTTGAGCAGCGCCGCGCCGTTCTGCAGGCTGCCGTTGCCCATCATCTGCACCTGTTCCTGCATACCCGGCGTGTAGGTGGAGATGTGCTCGGTCAGATGCGCATGGTGCAGCTGCGTGCGCTTGGCCCACAGGTAGGTGGTCAGCGACGCCGCGAAGCTGCCGCCCAGCGTGCGCAGGAACGTGGCCAGGCCGGAACCGGCGGCGATCTCGCGCCCGTCCAGGTCCGACAGCAGGATCTGCAGCACCGGCATGAAGAACAGCGCCACGCCCACGCCCATCAGCAACTGCACCCCGGCCACGTGCGGGAAATCCACCTGCAGGTTGAAGTCCGAGCGCATGAAGCTGGTGGTGGCCATGAAGATGAAGGCGATGCTGGCCAGCAGCCGCAGATCGAAGCGCGAGGCGTACTTGCCGACGAACGGGGTCATGATCACCGGCAGGATGCCGATCGGCGCGGTGGCCAGGCCGGCCCAGATCGCGGTGTAGCCCATGTCGCGCTGCAGCCACTGCGGGATCAGCAGCGACACGCTGAAGAACGCCGCATAGGCGACGATCAGCGCCATGGTGCCGGCGCGGAAGTTGCGGTGGCGGAACAGCCGCAGGTCGACGATCGGATCCTTGTCGGTCAGCTCCCAGATCAGGAACACCGCCAGCGCCACCGCCGAGATCGCGGCCAGCACGACGATCTTGGTCGAACTGAACCAGTCCTCGTCGTTGCCCAGGTCCAGCACCACCTGCAGGCAGCCGACGCCGATGATCAGGGTGATCAGGCCGACGTAGTCCATGCGCGGACGCTCGATCGGCTCGGGACGGTCGCGCAGCTGCGAGCCGACCACGGTCGCGGCGATGATGCCCAGCGGCACGTTGATCAGGAAGATCCATTCCCAGCTGTAGTTGTCGGTGATCCAGCCGCCGAGGATCGGCCCGGCGATGGGCGCGACCACGGTGATCATCGCCAGCAAGGCCAGCGCCTGGCCGCGCTTTTCGCGCGGGTAGATCGACACCAGCAGGCTCTGGGTGATCGGGTACATCGGGCCGCAGACGAAACCCTGCAGCGCGCGCGATACCACCAGCATGCCCATGCTCTGGGCCAGGCCGCACAGCAGCGAGGCCGCGGTGAAGGCCAGCGTGGCCCACACGAACAGCTTGGTCTCGCCGAAACGGCGGCTGAGGAAGCCGGTCAGCGGCAGCGCGATGGCGTTGCTGACCGCGAACGAGGTGATGACCCAGGTCGCCTGCTGCGAACTGGCGCCGAGGTTGCCGGCGATGGTGGGCAGCGAGACGTTGGCGATGGTGGTGTCGAGCACCTGCATGAACGAGGCCATCGCCAGGCCCACCGTGCACAACGCCACACTGGCCGGGCGGAACCCGGCGGCCGGTGCGCCCGGAACCCCGGGCGCGGCGGGAGCGGCAGCTTGGTTGGACATGACCGGGCTCAGTTCGCCTTGGCGGCGTCGGGCAGGTTGGCGTGGATGATCTGCTTCACGGCCGCATCGGCCTGCTGCAGCTGCTGCGCATACACATCGGTATCCAGCAGCGTGCCGCTGGCCGGCTTGGTCGGCAGCACCGCGCCGTTCTGGTCATGCAGGTTGACGTCGGCCTTCATCGACAGGCCGATGCGCAGCGGATGCTGCTCCAGCTGCTTGGCGTCGATGGCGATGCGCACCGGCACGCGCTGCACGATCTTGATCCAGTTGCCGCTGGCGTTCTGCGCCGGCAGCAGCGAGAACGCACTACCGGTGCCGATGCCGAGGCTCTGCACGGTGCCGTGGTAGGTCACCGCGCTGCCGTACACGTCCGACTCCAGTTCCACCGGCTGGCCCAGGCGCATGTGCTTGAGCTGGGTTTCCTTGAAGTTGGCGTCCACCCACACCTGGTTCAGCGGCACCACCGCCATCAGCGCGGTGCCGGGCTGCACGCGCTGGCCGACCTGCACCGAGCGCCGCGCCACGTAGCCGGCCACCGGCGCGACGATGGCGCTGCGGGCGTTGTTGAGGAAGGCCTGGCGCACCTGCGCGGCGGCGGCCTGCACGTCGGGCTGGTCGGCCACGCCGTTCTCATCGATCAACGCGCGGTTGCGCGCCAGGGTCTCGCGCGAGCCGCTGACCGCGGCTTCGGCGGCGGCCAGCTGATCGCGGGCATGCGCCAGTTCTTCGGCGGAGATCGCACCGGTGGCGACCAGGCTGGCGCGGCGGGCGACGTCGGCGCGGGCGCGCTGCAGGGTCACCTGCTGCGCGGACAGCTCGGCCTGGGCGCCCTCGACCGAGCGGTACAGACCGCGCACCTGGCGCACGGTCCGCGCCAGATTGGCCTCGGCCTGCTGCAGGGCGACCTCGGTGTCGGCCGGGTCGAGCTTGACCAGCGGCTGGCCGCGCTCCACGCGCATGCCGTCGTCGGCGTCGATGCGCACCACGGTGCCGGCCACCATCGGGATGATCTGCACCAGGTTGCCCTGCACGTAGGCGTCGTCGGTGTCCTCGTGCCAGCGGCCGACCAGGAAATACCAGATCGCCAGCGCGATCAGCACCAGCACCACTACCACGGCCAGGCCGCGCAGCAGCTTGCCGCGCCGGCTGGGGGCGGGAGCGGAGGAAGCGGGGGTCGTTGTCTGATTCATTGCAGCGATCTCAGGAATGCGAAGGTGCGGAAGAAGAAGAGCTCGGCGCATCGGCGGCGGAGGTGGCGTCGTAGCCGCCGCCCAGCGCCTGATTCAGGCGCACCGAGACCAGGATCTGATTGGATTGCAGCGACGCCAGGCGCTGCTGCGCGTCCAGCAACTGCTGTTGCGCGCTGAGCACGTCCAGGTAGTTGCCGATGCCGGCGCGGTAACGCTGCTGCGACAGGTCGAAGGCGGCCTGCGCCGTCTCCAGCGCCTGCGCCTGCTGCTGCGCCTGCTCGGCCAGCGAACGCGCGGCGTTGACCTGATCGGCCACCTCGCGCAACGCCGCCACCAGGGTCTGGTTGTAGTTGGCCACCGCCAGGTCGTACTGCGCATCGCGCTCGGCCAGTTGGCTGCGCAGCCGCCCGCTGTCGAACAGCGGCAGGCTCACGCCCGGGCTGAGCAGACCCAGCACCGACGAACTCTTGAACAGGTCGCCCGGATTGGTGGCGGCGACGCCGCCCAGCAGGGTCAGATTGATGCTGGGATAGAACTGCGCCTTGGCCGCATGGATGCCCTGCGAGGCGGCTTCCACGCGCCAGCGCGCGGCGACCACGTCGGGCCGGCGGCCGAGCAGGTCGCTGGGCAGCACCGACGGCACCCGCGCGGCCTGCGGGTCGAGCAGGCGCGGGCGCTCGATCTGCAGCCCGCGGTCCGGGCCGCGGCCGAGCAAGGCCGCCAGGGCGGTGCGCGCTTCGTCGATCTGCTGCTGCGCCGCCGCCTGCTGCTGGCGCGCCGCCGGCACCCGCGCCTCGGCCTGGCGCAATTGCAGGTTGTTGTCGATGCCGGCATCGCGGCGCTGCCGCACCAGCTTCAGGCTGTTCTCCGAGCGCGCCAGTTCGGCGCCGGCCAGGTCGTACAGGTGCCAGGCGTAGCCCAGTTGCGCGTAGGCCCGGGCGACGCCGGCCGACAGGTCCAGGCGTGCGGCCTGCGCGTCGACCTCGGCCGCATGCGCCTGGTCCACTGCCGCTTCCCACGAGGCGCGCTTGCCGCCCCACAGGTCGAAGCCGTAGCTGAAGTCCAGCAGCGCCTGTTCGTTGTGGATGTACTTGCCGCCGATCTCGTTGCCGACCAGGCCCTTGGGCAGTTGCAGGCCGGTGTAGCCGGCCGACAGCGACAGCTTGGCGCCGCGGTCGGCATCGGCCGCGCCGGCCTGGGCCTGCGCCAGGCGCAGCCGCGCATCGGCGGCGTCCAGGCTGGGCGTGCCCTGCAGGGCCTCGGCGATCAGCGCGTCGAGCTGCGGATCGCCCAGCGCCCTCCACCAGTCCTGCTGCGGCCACGGCGCCGGCGCCAGCGCGTCGGCGGCCAGGG
Source organism: Xanthomonas sp. LMG 12459 (assembly GCF_009192905.1). NCBI lineage: Bacteria > Pseudomonadati > Pseudomonadota > Gammaproteobacteria > Lysobacterales > Lysobacteraceae > Xanthomonas > Xanthomonas sp. LMG 12459. The sequence goes on along the minus strand of NZ_NSGT01000084.1, from coordinate 43,227 downwards.
TCTTGCCGATGTGCAGCTGGCGGTCGGCATCGAGCCGGCGCCCCTGCGGTTCCAGGCCACGGCTGCTGGCGCAGGCCGCCAGTGCCAGGGTGAGGGCCGCGACCGCGAACGGGCGCAGGCGGGAGGGAGAAGAAGACAGAGTCATGTGGGCGGGTTCAGGGCGAATTGAGGGAATCGCGGACGCGGACCAACAGCGAAAACAAGTGCTCGCGCTCGTCGGCGGACAGATCGCGCAAGGCATCGGCGATGACGTCGTCGCCGCGCTGCTTGAGCTGCTGCCACCGCGCCTGGCCTTCGTCGGTCAGCACCAGGCGCAGCGCGCGGCGGTCCTGCGCGTGCGCCTCGCGGCGCACCCAGCCCAGGTCTTCCAGCTTGTCCAGCAGGCGCGTCACCGCGCTGGGGTTCTGGTCGATGGCCTGGGCCAGTTCGTTGGCGGTGCACGGCGCCATGTGGGCCAGGGCCTTCATGCCGATGTAGTGGCTGAAGCCCAGGTCCGGCTCCAGCCCGGCCATGGCGCGGTCGAGGCGGCGCATCAGGCCGTCACGCACCTGGCGCAGCAACAGGCCGAACGAGGGCTGGCCAGGAAAGGAGGGAGCGCAGTTCATGGGCGCCTATTATTTTCATTTAGAAATATATGTCAAGAAAATATCCCCAAGGAAACTAGATGCTGCGTTGCAGCGGAGGAACGCTGACGGCGAGCGCACTGTAGCGGCGCGCGGCCATGGCTCGGTATTACAATCCGGACAATGGATATCGAAATCGCGCCAACCCAGCCGGCCGACGTTCCGGCCATCATCGGCTCCGACAGCGCGCTGGACCCGCGCGCCATGGAGTGGTTCGAGCGCGCCGATGGCCCGCCCGCGCTGGCCTTCATCGCGCATTCGCCGGTGTCGCTGCGACGCGAGGTGGACTGGCACCGCCACGTGCGCGGGCAATTGATCTATGTGGAGGACGGCGTGCTGAGCACCCGCACCGCGCACGGCCAGTGGTCACTGCCGCCGGGCTGTGCCGGCTGGATGCCGCCGCAGGAACTGCACACGGTGCAGGTGTCCGGGCGGGTGCGCAGCTACCTGGTGCTGATCCGCCCCGACGTCTGCGCCGACCTGCCGCCGCGGACCTGCGTGATCGGCATGAACGGCCTGTTCCGGGAGGTGCTGCGGCGGATGAGCCAGTGGGGGGTGCCACCGGTGCTGGCGGCCGAGCAGCAGCGCCTGTGCGCGGTGCTGCTGGACGAGGTGCGCAACGCCCCGGTCGAGCATCTGCACCTGCCGATGCCGCGCGATCGCCGGCTGCTGCGCATCGCCACCCAGTTGCTGGAAACCCCCGCCGACGACCGCTCGCTGGCGCAATGGGCGCACTGGGCCGGGCTGTCGGCGCGCAGCCTGAGCCGCCACTTCCGCGACGAGACCGGCTTCGGCTTCGCCGGCTGGCGCCAGCAGGCGCGGCTGGCCGAGGCGCTGCGCCGGCTCAGCGACGGCGCCAGTGTCGCCGACACCGCCTTCCGGCTCGGCTACAGCAGCCCCAGCGCCTTCGTCACCGCCTTTCGCGGCCGCTTCGGCCATCCTCCGGCCCGTTACCTGGCCAGCGCCGGCGGCACGCGCGGCTTGGCATCGCCGGCCGCATCCGGATAATCGACCGGCTGACCTGCGGCGCCTGGCGCCGCGTTCCCCTATAGGTATTTCCTGCGCATGACCGATCTCGCCCGCCCCGCCTTCCATGGCTTCGAACAGCTGCCGCTGCGCGAATACGCCGAACGCGCCTACCTCGACTACTCCATGTACGTGGTGCTGGACCGCGCCCTGCCCTTCCTCGGCGACGGGCTCAAGCCGGTGCAGCGGCGCATCATCTATGCGATGAGCGAGCTGGGCCTGAACGCGACGGCCAAGCCGAAGAAATCCGCGCGCACTGTCGGCGACGTGATCGGCAAGTACCACCCGCATGGCGACAGCGCCTGCTACGAAGCGCTGGTGCTGATGGCGCAGCCGTTCTCCTACCGCTACCCGCTGATCGAAGGCCAGGGCAACTTCGGCTCCACCGACGACCCGAAGTCGTTCGCGGCGATGCGCTACACCGAGTCCAAGCTGACCCCGATCGCCGAAGTGCTGCTGGGCGAACTGGGCCAGGGCACGGTGGACTGGTCGCCGAACTTCGACGGCACCCTGGACGAGCCGACCTGGATGCCGGCGCGGCTGCCGCACCTGCTGCTCAACGGCACCACCGGCATCGCCGTGGGCATGGCCACCGACGTGCCGCCGCACAACCTCAACGAGATCGTCAGCGCGCTGATCCGCCTGCTCGACGACCCCGACGCCAGCGTCGCCGACCTGTGCGAGCACGTGCGCGGCCCGGACTACCCGACCACCGCCGAGATCATCACCCCGGCCGCCGACCTGCGCGCGATCTACGAGACCGGCCATGGCAGCGTGCGCGCCCGCGCCACCTACCAGAAGGAAAACGCCAACATCGTGGTCACGGCGCTGCCGTACCAGGTGTCGCCGTCCAAGGTGATCGAGCAGATCGCGCAGCAGATGCGCGCCAAGAAGCTGCCCTGGCTGGAAGACATCCGCGACGAGTCCGACCACGCCAACCCGGTGCGGGTGGTGCTGGTGCCGCGTTCCAACCGGGTCGACGCCGAGCAGTTGATGGGCCACCTGTTCGCCACCACCGACCTGGAGCGCAGCTACCGGGTCAACCTCAACGTGATCGGCCTGGACGGCCGCCCGCAGGTCAAGAACCTCAAGACCCTGCTGGAGGAGTGGCTGCGCTTCCGCAGCGACACCGTGGTGCGCCGCCTCAACCATCGGTTGGAGAAGGTCGAGCGCCGTCTGCACCTGTTGGAAGGCCTGCTGACCGCGTTCCTCAACCTGGATGAGGTGATCCGCATCATCCGCACCGAGGACGAGCCGAAGCCGGCGCTGATCGCGCGCTTCGGACTCAGCGAGGAACAGGCCGACTACATCCTGGAGACGCGCCTGCGCCAGCTCGCGCGGCTGGAAGAGATGAAGATCCGCGGCGAGCAGGACGCGCTGGCCAAGGAACGCGAGCAGCTGCAGGCGCTGCTGGCCAGCAAGACCAAGCTGAAGAAGCTGATCAAGGACGAGCTGACGGCCGACGCCAAGAAGTTCGGCGATGCGCGGCGTTCGCCGCTGGTGCAGCGCGGCGCGGCCCAGGCCATCGACGAGACCGAGCTGGTGCCGAGCGAGCCGATGACCGTGGTGATGTCGGAGAAGGGCTGGATCCGTGCGGCCAAGGGCCACGACGTGGACCCGGCGGCGCTGTCCTACCGCGACGGCGACGGCCTGCTGGCGGCGGTGCGCGGGCGCAGCACGCAGCAGGTGGCGTTCCTGGATTCGGAAGGCCGTGCCTATTCGACCCTGGTGCATACCCTACCCTCGGCGCGCGGCAACGGCGAGCCGCTGACCGGACGCTTCTCGCCCGCGGCCGGTGCGTCGTTCCAGGCCATCGCCAGCGGCGAGAACGACAGCCGCCTGGTGTTGGCGTCCTCGCACGGCTACGGCTTCGTCACCCGCTTCGAGAACCTGACCAGCCGCAACAAGGCCGGCAAGGCCATGCTCAACCTGACCCCGAACGCCAAGGTGCTGCCGCCCGCGCCGGTGAGCGGCGCCGGCAGCGACCGCATCGTCGCGGTCACCAGCGCCGGCCACCTGCTGGCGTTCCCGGTCGCCGACCTGCCCGAGCTGGACAAGGGCAAGGGCAACAAGATCATCGACATCCCCAAGGCCAAGCTCAGCACCGAACGGGTGGTGGCGATCGCCGCGGTGGCGCCGGGCAACACGCTGCTGGTCAAGAGCGGCCAACGCACCATGTCGCTGTCGTTCAAGGACCTGGACGCCTACCTCGGCGCCCGCGCCAGCCGCGGCGGATTGCTGCCGCGCGGGTGGCAGAAGGTCGACGATCTGGCGGTGGAGTAAGCGCTTGGCGCCAAGCGCGGGATTCGGGATTTGGGATGCGGGATGGGAGTTTCGCGCCGGTGCAGCGTTTGCATACGGCGCGGCATCCCGCTTCTCTTAGGAGCGGCTTCTGCCGCGAGGCCTTACCGCTGAAGCGTCGCGGTTGAAGCGCAACAGCGACCACTGGCTGCACGCGCATCGCGTGCGAACCCAAGCGTCCCCAATACCTGCACGTCACGAGGCTTTTGTGGGAGGGGCTTCAGCCCCGACGCGCATCACCTGCAGCGCGTCGGGGCTGAAGCCCCTCCCACAACGCGGCTGCCCGAGCGACCGAGTCCAAGTCGCCTAGCCTACTGTCGCAGCATCGCGCAACTGCTCGATATGGCTGGCGATCATCGCCGCCACCGTGTCGGCCACCGCGCGCGCGCTCAGGCGGGTATCGAACAACAGTTCCACCGTGGCATAGATCAGGTCGACCACGATGCGGCTGACCAGGCGCAACTGGCGCGGGTCGGCGTCGGGGAAGGCCTCGCTGAGGAAGCGCACCTGGCCCTTGGTCACCTGCGCATGCGACTCCAGGCGCACCTGCTGCAGCGCCGGCACCGCGCGCAACGCACGCAGCACCCACACCCCGCCCTCGGTCGCCTTGGTGACGCGGTAGGTATCCAGCACCAACCCGGCCAGCGCGCGCTGCAATTCCTCGCGCGTGCCGCTCATCGCATGCAGGGTGATCCACTTGGGGATGAGCTGGTTCTGCCGCTCCATCAGCCGCCGGCCCAGTTCCGACAGCAGCGCGTACTTGTTGGGGAAATAGCGGTACAGCGCCGGCGGCGTCAGCCCGGCACGCGCGCACACCAGGTTGGTGGACAGCCGCTCCACGCCGACGTCGCCGAGCAGTTGCGCGGTGACCGAGAGGATCTGTTCGTAGGTCTCGGTGGCGCGATGCTGGGCCGGCACCTTGTTCCCGGTCAGGCGCGGGCGGTGCGGTGCGGAGGGACGCGGCGTGTCGGCGGGCATGGGATCTCGATGGTGGTAAAGCAGCAGGCGCCGCAGTGGCGGCACGTCGCCAGCCTGACGGCACGCATCGCCGCGGCAATGGGTGCGCGGGCTGCGCCGCGACGTCGCGGCACGCGCCGACATCGCATCTTACCGCGCCCGCCGCTGGCACACCGGCAACGTCGCTCAGCGCCGTGCCAGCCAACCGCTGAGGCCGGCCGCCAAGCGCCGCTGCAACGTGGTGTACGGAGGAAAGAACGCCTTGACGATCGGCAGTCGGCCGCCGCGCAGCAGCGCGCGTTCGTGCGAGAAGGTGCGGAAGCCGTGCACGCCGTGCGCGCTGCCGAATCCCGAGGCGCCCACCCCGCCGAACGGCAAACCGCTGTGCACGAACTGCTGCAGGCAGTGGTTGACCACCGCGCTGCCGGAACTGGTGCGCGCCAGCACCTGGGCGATGCCGGCACGGTCTTGGCTCCACAGGTACAGCGCCAACGGCTTGGGCGCGACGTCGAGCCGATCGAGCACCTCGTCGAGGCGCGCGAACTCGACCACCGGCAGTACCGGACCGAAGATCTCCTCCCACGCGATCCGCGCCTGCGCCGGCACCTGCGCCAGCAGCGTCGGCGCCACGTAGCAGCGCTCCGCGTCGTGCTCGCCACCGGCCAGCAACTGCGCGCCGCCGGCGCGCGCTTCGTCGATCAGCGCGGCCACCCGCGCGGCATGCGCCGGGTGGATCATGCGCGCCAGGTGCGGGCTGGAGGCGACCGCCTGCGCGTCGGCACCGTACCGCTGCGCCAGCAGGGCGCGGCAGTGTGCGAGCAGGCGCGCGCTGACGTCGCGATGCACGAACAAGGTATCCGGCGCGATGCAGGTCTGTCCGGCATTGACCAGCTTGGCCCAGACGATCACCTCGGCGGCAAGACGCAGGTCGGCGCTGCGGTCGACGATCACCGGCGACTTGCCCCCCAGTTCCAGGGTCACCGGCGTCAATTGCCGCGCCGCCGCGGCCATCACCTCCCGGCCGACCGACGCCGAACCGGTGAAGAACACATGGTCGAACGGACAGGCCAGCAAGGCCTGCGCAGTGGCCGCACCGCCCTGCACCAGGACCACCTCTTCCGGTGCGAATGCCTCGTCCAGCACCGCCTGTAGCACCGCGTTGACCTGCGGGGTGAATTCGGAGGGCTTGATCAGCGCCGTGTTGCCGGCGGCCAGTGCCGACACCAACGGCCCCAGCACGGTGGCCACCGGGTAGTTCCAGGGCCCGATGATCAGGCAGCGGCCCTTGGGCTGGAACGCGATGCGCGCGCGCGTGCCCAGGGCCAGCAGGGTCGGGGCGACCTTGCGCGGACGCATCCAGCGCGGCAGCTGCGCGATGGCGGTGGCGATCTCGTCGACCACCGGCAGCAGCTCGGTCAGTTCCACTTCCAGTGCGGGCTTGGCGAAATCGGCGGCGAAGGCGGCGATCAGCGCCTGCCGTCGCGCCAGCAAGGCATCGCGCAGCGCACGCAGATGCGCGCGCCGCGTGTTCGCCGAGGAGCCGCGCCAGGCCAGCGCGGTGGCCTGCTGCGCGGCGAACAGCGCCGCGACCGTCTCCGGTGGGGTGTCCAGCACGGGCTCAGACGCCATCGCCGCGCTCCTGCTTGGCGGACATCGGCCATCGCCCGGTGCCTGGCAATCTCCTGCCCTGCGCCATGCGCGGCCGACGGAAGCGCGTCATCGCAGCGGCCAGCACGCTCGCACGGCCACCACCATCAGCCCGCATGCGAGCCCGCCTCCACGACGGCCGGACGGCGCTGCCGCCGGCCGATCCACAGCGCCAGCAGCGCCGCGGTCAGCGCAAAGCCCAGGCCGACCAGCGGCACCGGCGCCGGATCGTCGGCGTGCAGCAGCAGCGACGCCAGCAACGGCCCGCAGGCCGACCCGATCAACTGCGCGGCCGGCACCAGCACCGCCACCCGCCCCTGCGCATCGGCGCGCAGCGCCAGGCCGACATGGAACGGCATCAGGAACATCCAGGCGAAGCCGAACGCCACGCACACCGCGGCAAAGCCCAGCGCCGCATTGCCCGGAACCCGGTACATCGCCGCGGCCACCAGGCACAGCGCCACGCTGCCCAGGGTCAGGGTCGCCGTCACCGACAGTCGCCGCACCCAGTAGATCGCCGCCAGGCCACCGACGATCTGCATGCCCAGCACCCACGAGGTCTGCAGTTGCGCCGCGTGCGCGTCCAGCCCCGCGCGCAACGCCAGCGGCTCCAGGTACGCCCACAGCGCGCCGATCGCCGACATCTGCAGGAACGCCACCAGCAATGGCGCCAGCGTCGCCGGCGACCAGCGCAGCCTGGCGGTGGCGGTCGCCGCGCACTGCGCATCGGCGGCGGGAGCCAGGCTTGCCGGCACCGGCAGTGCCGCCGCCAGCGGCAGCACCAGCAGGCAGGTCGTGGCCATGGCGACGAAACCGCCCTTCCAGCCGGCCGCCGGCAACACCCACAGCGCCAGCGCCGCCGCCAGCGCGATCTGCGCCAGCGCCTGCAGCACCATGAACACCGCGGTGACCCGGTCCGGGGTGGCCGCGCGCACGATGCTGACCGTGGCCACCCAGACCAATAGACCCTCGGCCAGGCCGGCGACGGCACGCAGCGCGACGAACGCCGCATCGCCCTGCGCCTGCACCGTGGCCAGGTTCAGCGCCGCGGCCAGCAAAGCCGCCACGACCGCCGTGGCACGCTGCCAGGACACCGGCAGCAGCGCATCGCCCAGCGCCACGCCGATCCCCAACGCGATGATCTCGCCCATCGCCACCACGCCGACACCCGGCAGCGTGATCAGGTGCTGCTCGACCAGTGCGCCGAGCACGATCGGCTGCACGCCGAGGATCAGCAGCGCGATGGCGCCGATCGACAAGGCCGCGGCGAGCGGACGTGTCGCGTGGACGGCGGTTGATGCGACGGAAGACGGGGACGGCGTGGCGGTCATCGCGATGGACCCTCAGTAGCCTTTGCTTTCGGCCGGCAATTCGCCCGCGGCGAAGGCCGCGGCGGCACGCATCTGGTCCTTGCGCAGGCGTCCATTGGCGATGCGCCGGACCCACCAGGGCAGCTCCCGCACCCGGCCGCCGGTGGCCGCGGCGAGGATGTAGGCCTTGGCGCATTTTTCGAACAATTCCACGTTCAGCGCCAGCCGCTGCGCGGTGATGCCGAGGCACAGCGGGCGTCCGCCAAACAACAAGACGCTGCCGCTGCCCGGCGCGGCCGTCGCCAACGCGTCGACCGCAGGAAATGGCGCTGGCATCGGCCCGATGTGCCGGGCCTGTTCGTCGAACACCTGCGGCAGCACGCCGCCGACATTGGCCAGAAGGTGGCCGAACGCGCCGGCCGACCAGGCGCTGGCACCGACATCCGGACGCCGCGCATACACCTGCGCGTGCACCTGCGCCCATGCCGGCAGCGCCGGGTCGCGCCAGTCCAGCCACTGCGGCCGCTCCGCCTCGAGCGCGCCACAGCACATCGCCGTGCTGCCCGGACAGCGCAGCGCCAGCGCTGCCGCGTCGTCGCCGAGCAGGCGCTTGGCCACGAGCCGCTCGCGGGTGTGCAGCCAGAGCGCTTCGATCTGCGGGACGGTGGGCATGCGCTACACCAGCTTGAACACGTCGTCGAAGCGGTTCAGCGCCTCGTCGACCACCGCATCGGTATCGGCGCGACTGGTGTAGATGCGGCTGCCGGCCAGGGTGATCAGCCCGTGCGCCGAATACGCCGCGCCCATCTCTTCCATCATGTGCTTGCGCTCCTTGGCTTCGTTGCGCACGCGCCACAGCTTGTACAGGTTGCCGGTGTCCAGCAGCAGCACGCCGGAGGTCTGCAGGTGCACGATCGAGCCCATGTTGTAGACCACGTAGGGCAGGCCGAGACGGCGGATGATCGCCTCCAGGCCCTGCCGCAGGCGATCGCCGGCGCGGCCGGCCTGGCCGGCGGCGTCGCTGCGCTGCGCTTCCAGCAAGGCGTGGTAACCGGCCACGCAGGACAGCGGATTGGCCGACAGCGTGCCGCCGACGAAGGCGCGCCGCGCGGTGGTGCCGATGCCGCCGACCAGGCTCATCATCACCTCGCGGCGACCGCCGATCGCGCCGGCCATCGGATAGCCGCCGGCCAGGCACTTGCCGAGCACGGTGATGTCCGGCAGGACCCCGAAGTAGCCTTGCGCACCGCCCGGCCCGAGCCGGAAGCCGGTGACCACTTCGTCGAAGATCAGCAGCGCGCCGAACTCGTCGCACAACTTGCGCACCTGCCGGTTGTAGTCGTGATGCACCGGCCGCGTGCCGCTCTCCGGCCCCAGCGGTTCCAGCAGCACCGCCGCGGTGCCGCCGCGCAGGCGATTGAACTGCAGCTTGCGCCGCAATGCCTCCAGATCGTTGGGATGGCATTCCTGGGTATGGGCGGTGGCGCCGCGCGGGATGCCGATCGCCTCCATGCGCCCGGTGCCCGGCAGGCGCATGCCGTACACCAGCTGGTCGCTCCAGCCGTGATAGGCGCCGCCGATCTTGATGATCCATTTCTTGCGCGTGTGGGTGCGGGCCAGGCGCACCGCGCCCATCACCGCCTCGGTGCCGGAGCCGAGCAGGCGCAACATCTCCACCGCCGGCATGCTGGCGCAGACCAGTTCGGCCAGCTTGACCTCGTACTCGTGCAGCAGGCCGGTCACCGGGCCGCACTGGTCCAGCACCGCCTGCACGTGCTCGCGCAGTTCCGGCGGATTGGATCCGAGCAGGGTCGGGCCACCGGCCTGCAGGAAGTCGATGTAGCGGTTGCCGTCGACGTCGGTCAGGTACGCGCCCTCGGCGCTGTGCATGGCCAGCGGGAACGGATGGTTGAACGCCAGGTTGTGCTGCACGCCGCCTGGGATCACCTGCTTGGCCGCCTCGCCCAGGCGCCTGGAGCCCTGGCAACGCGCGTCGAAATAGCGCATCACCTTGGCCATGCCGGCGGCGCCGATCGGCCGCATCGGCTGGTTCACCAGTGCATGGAAGCGTGCGTACAACTGGTCCACATCGGGCCATTGCGAAATGGCGGGGGTCTGGCTCATGGTCGGTGCCGGGTTCGGGGGAGCGGAAACGGAAAGGGCGTGCATGGGGTCAGGCCTCCAGGGCGGTGAGGACGGCACGCAACGGCGCGGCCAGGCCGGCGTCGTGCAGCGCGCGGCGTTCGATGCGGCGCGCCAGGTGATCGCGCGCCAGCTGCTCCAGTGCATCCACCGCCGCCACCGCCTGTTCCAGACTGCGGCCGCAGCACAGCACGCCGTGGTTGCGCATCAGGTAGGCGTTGCTCGACGGGCGCAGTTGCCGCGCCAGCAGCCAGGCCAGCAGCCCGGTGCCGGACGGGAAGTAGCCGACCATCGGCACGCGGGCACCGATCGTTGCCTGCAACGCCGGATCCTCGACCGGCAGCGCCGCGCCGAGCAGCGCGCAGGCGCTGGCCACCGGCTGGTGGGTGTGGATGCTGCAGGCCACGTCGGGCCGGCGGCACAGCACCTGCGCATGCAGGCCGGTCTCCACCGACGGCGTGGCGGCGCCGTCCAGTTGCCGCAGGTCGGCCAGGCGCACCACGCAGATGTCCTCGGCGCGCATCGCCAGGTAATCGATGGCCGACGGCGTCACCGCGAAGCGTTCGGCGTCCAGGCGCAGCGCGACGTTGCCGCCGGTGCCGGCCAGGTAGCCGCGCCGCGACAGCTCCACGCACAGCGCGACCACACGCATGCGTTGTTCATGGGCAAACATGCTGGGGAACCTCCGGCACGCATTCGGGAACGGGATTCATGCGCCGGTAGATCGGCGCGAGCGTGCGCTGCAATTCGCGGAACATCGCATAGCGGTCGTCGTACAGCGCGCGGGTGCGCGGCGACGGCTCGTACACCCGGCGCGCGCGTTGCAGCGCCGGCAGGTCGGCGAAGCGCAGCCGGCCCAGGCCGACGCCGGCGATGAAGGTGGCGCCGATCGCATTGGCCTGGATCGGATTGTGCAGTTGCCGGATCGGCTGGCCGCTGACGTCGGCGATGATCTGGCACCACAGGTCCGATTGCGCGCCGCCGCCGACCGCGGCGACCACGCCCGGATCGCGGCCGAGCAGACGCGCGAACGGCTCCATCATCCAGCGCGTGTTCAACGCCACCCCTTCCATGAAGGCGCGGATGATGTCCTCGCGAGTGTGCATCAGCGACAGGTTGACCAGCCCGGCGCGCAGGCTATGGTCCTCCACCGGGGTGCGCTCGCCGAACAGCCACGGCATGTAGACCAGGCCGTTGGCCCCGGCCGGCACCCGCGCGGCGATGACGTTGAGCACCTCGTACACGTCCGGGCGTTCTTCGTCGCGCAGCAGTTCGTCGGGATGGAACAGGATGCGGTCGCGCAGGAACGACAGGTTGGCGCCGGCGGTGGACTGCAGCGCCGTGGCCAGGTAACGCCCGCTGACCGCGCACGGCACCGCGGCGATGTTGCTGAACACGTCGGTCTTCATCCGCGGCACGTGCGCGCCAAGCCACGACGACGTGCCCAGGTACAGATGCGCGGCGTAGTCCTCGACCGCCGCGGCCACCGCCACCGCCGAGTTGTCGATGGCGCCGGCGATCACCCGGGTCTGCGGCGACAGCCCCAGCTGCGCCGCCACCTGCGGCAGCAGCGGCCCCAGCACTTCGGTGGAGGCCACCAGCTCCGGCAGCTTGTCGCGCTCGATGCCGAGCAGCCGCAGCAGGCCGTCGTCGTAGCGGATGCGCATCGGGTCGCGGTTGTCGGTGACCCAGGTGGTGAGTACCGAATCGGCGGTGGCGCAGAAACGCCCGGTCAGGCGCAGGTTGAGATAGTCCAGCGCGTTGAGGAACTTGTGCGTGCGCTGATAGCGCAGCGGCTCGTGGTCGCGCAGGTAGGCGATATGGCCGGCGCAATCCTTGCCGCTGCCGGCCGGTGCGCCGCCGCTCAGGCGCAACCAGCGCAGCAGTTTCAGCGGCGCGTAGCCGCGCACGTTGAGCCAGCGCCCGCGCAGGCGCCGCGCGATCGCCGCCTGCCCGCGCATGTCCAGCCACAGCATGGCGTTGCCCAACGCGCGGCCGTCGCGGTCCACGCATACGGTGCACTCGCCCTGGGTCGAGCAGCACACCGCGGTCACCCGCCGGCGCAAGGCCTCGCCGCCTTGCAGCACCGCCGCCGCGGTGACCAGCAACGCGTTCCACCAGTCGCGCGGATCCTGCTCGGCGCAGACCCCGTGCACGTGCAGCGGCACCGGTTCGAAGGCCCAAGCGATCACCTGGCCCTCCAGGGTGACCAGCGCGCACTTGCAGCCGGAGGTTCCCAGGTCCACCGCCAGCACCAGCGGCTGGTCGCCGCCCCGGTCGGCATCGAGCAGTTCGCTGCGCATCGGTCAGAACGTGTAGCCGATCGAGGCCACCAGGGTGTCGCCGTCGGTCTTGCGGATGCGCGCGCCGTCCTGCACCCAGTACAGCTCGTGCGCGTTGACCCGGGTGCTGACCCAGTCCAGGTTCCAGTCCAGGCCCCAGCGCTTGTGGGTGACGCCGATCTGGTAGTCGGCGAAGCTGCCCTCGCTGAAGTTGCGCAGCTTCTGGTAGCCGGCGTGCAGGCGCAGCGTGGTCGACGGCAATATCGACGGCAGCAGCGGGGTCTGGTAGTTCAGATCGCCCAGCAGCGTACCGCGCGAGTCGTGCTCGCCACGGGCGAAGCAGCGCAGCGCCGCCGTCGGGTCGGCGGCGAACTGCAGGATCTGCGCGCACACGCCGCCGGTGTCGGCACCACGGTAGGTCTTGGAGAACACGTACAGCAGGCGGCCCTCGACCGCGCCGTAGCCGAGTTCGAGCACGCCGAAATTGCTGTCGTAGTCGGTGCGGCGGATGCCCTCGGGCGTTCCGGTCTCCAGGTCGATCCGGTGCGGGGCCAGGAAGCTGGCGCCCGGGAAGCGCTCCGTCGCCAGACCGACGCCCGCATGCCAGGCATCGGGATTGCCGAAGCGGTAGCCGGCCGCGGCGGTGATGCCCAGGCCGTCGCCGTCGAGGAACTGTTTCTTGCTGACCTTGGCCACCTCCAGCAGCGCGACGAAGCCGCTGGCGTGCACGAACTGGGTGGTCCACTTCAGCGACGGGCGCATCAGCGAGTCGGACACGCCGCGCGTGCGCTGCTCGCTCATCAGCTTGATCTGGTTCTGGAACTCGTAATTGACCATGCCATCGGCGTCGGCCTGCTGGGCCTGCGCCTGCGCACAGCACGCGCCGTGCAGAGCCAGTGCGCCCGCGAGGATTGCCATGAAGCGGACTGCGGTCATCTCAATCTCCCCTGTTCGCTGAGGAAGGTGGGACGCGCGGCGGCCGTCGCTGGCCCCGCACATTGATGACGCCGGCGCGTTGCGCGCGCGGCGGGTGATTACTTGGCGCAGACCGGCGTGCTGGGCAGCGTCTGCACGCGTGTGAAGCGTTCGGTCTCGCCGAGCACTTCCACCCCGACGAAGGCGCGCAGGTCCAGCGATTTGCCGCTGGCGCGCAGCGTGGCCTTGTAGCGCTTGCCGCTGCGCGGATCGAAGGCCCAGCCGTCGCGCCAGGTATCGCCGTCCTCGCGCCCCAGACGTGCGATCTGCACGCCGCAGGTATCGGTGGCGGTGCCGGCGTCCTTGTCCCAGACGATGCGTCCGCACAAGGCCGTGGCCGCATCCGCGCACGGCGCGAACTCCACCACCGCGTCCTTGGCCGCGGTCAGCCACAACCCCTGCGCCGCGGCCGGCGCCGCACACGCCGGCGCGGTCGCCAGCAGCCATCCCGCGACCACCACGCCGTACCGCTTCATTCCCGGACTCGCCTGCATCGAACGCCCCCTCGCCATCGCGCAATTAAGTAGTGAAAACTACCGTATAGCGATCACTACCGTTTTGCAAGCATTGCCCGCGCGGCGTTCGCCACGGACGTGGCGAGGCGCGCAAACGCCTGGATTTCAAGGGTTCGCGCATGCAGCGACATGCGTGCGACGGCCGATTTTTGCGGCGTTGCAACAGCCATCGGCGAGGACGGCGACAACAGATCGGCTCGCCCGATCGCCATGGCGTCGCACTGCGAACCGAGCGAATGCGCCAGCCACGCCATCCAGCGACGCGGCCGCGCGCGGCCGAACCCGATCGGCGGCGTCAGGAAACGAGAAGGGCAGAAGGCGTGTCGGCAGTCGTTGCGGCCTTGCTGCAGCAGCAACCGCCGCGACATCGCGATGCGCACTATCGCCCGCGAAGGTGGGCAGCGCCGGTGCGGGCCAGCGAGAGTTGTGGCGACCGGCACGATCGGCGGGTCAGAAGCGGCCGGCGATGGCACGGCCGCGGTGGCGGGGATGGGTCCCGCTCAGTGCATCGGCGCCTCCCGCAAGCGGGAGGCGCACGGACGGATCAGGCGTCCTTGCCGGACACGTGCCCGTCGATCTTCGACGTCTGGTACAGCGCCATGCCGATGCGCTTGATCAGGCCGAGCTGTTGCTCCAGCCACCAGGCATGGTCTTCCTCGGTGTCGCGCAGCTGCGCCAGCAGCACGTCGCGGCTGACGTAGTCGCCGTGCTGCTCGCACAGCTTCATGCCCGCGGCCAGATTGGCGCGCACTTCGTACTCGACCTTCAGATCCTTCTCCAGCATCTCCTCGACCGTGCGCCCGGGTTCGAAGGCATGCGGGCGCATGTCCGGGTCGCCCTCCAGGAACAGGATGCGCCGCAGCAGCGCATCGGCGTGCTCGGTCTCCTCTTCCATCTCGTGGTTGATGCGTTCGTACAGCGCCAGCAGGCCCTGGTCCTCGTAACGCCGCGAGTGGATGAAATACTGGTCGCGCGCGGCCAGTTCGCCGCGCAGCAGCTCCTTGAGGCATTGCACAACGTCGGGGTGTCCCTTCATGGGGCGGGCTCCGTGGGGTCGACTGAGGGCGCCATAGTGCCCGATGCCGCCGCGCCGCGTTCCAATCGGAATCATTCACATCCCGACTCGCACATCCGCGATGCGTGACCCCGCGCACAGCGCGCCGCGCCTACGCGGGAACGACACGCAGTCGTGTCTAGAATCGGAGACTTGCCCACCGGAGAGAGACGATGCGCGGTCGATGGAAACGCCTGCTGCTGGGGACGCTGCTGCTGACGGCGGCCGTGGCGCTGGGCATCTGGCTGCTGCTGCGCGGCAGCCTGGCCACGCTCGACGGCAACGCGCCGCTGCAAGGCCTGCGCGCGCCGGCAAGCATCCAGCGCGACGCACTGGGCGTGGTCACCATCGAGGCCGCCGACGAGGCCGATGCGATGCGCGCGCTCGGCTACGTGCACGCGCAGGAACGCTTCTTCGAAATGGATCTGCTGCGCCGCGCCGCCGCCGGCGAGCTGTCCGAACTGGTCGGCCCGCACGCGCTGGAGGTGGACAAGGCACGGCGGGCACATCGCCTGCGCGCGCGCAGCAGTGAGCAACTGGCCGCGTTCGCCGGCACGCACGCAGCGGCCTTGCAGGCCTACAGCGCCGGCGTCAACCAGGGCCTGCACGCGTTGCGGATACGGCCGTGGCCTTACCTGATGCTGTTCGCCGCACCACGCGACTGGCAGCCTGTGGATTCGGCGCTGGCCGGCCAGGCGATGTACTTCGACCTGCAGGGCAAGCAACTCGAGCGCAAGCTGGCCCTGTATCGCCTGCAGCAGCGCTTGCCGGCGCCGCTGTACGCCCTGCTGCGTCACGAGGGCAGCAGTTGGGACGCGACACTGGACGGCAGCGTGCGCGGCGACGCGGAGCTGCCCTCCGCCGATCAGGTCGATCTGCGCCGCCTGGCGGGCGCGCCCGCCCCCGCCGCGACCGAGGCGGTCGCCACCAGCGCGCCCGGCAGCAACAACTGGGCGATCGCCGGCAGCCGCACCGCCGACGGCCGCGCCATCGTCGCCAACGACATGCATCTGGGCCTGCGCGCGCCCAGCCTGTGGTTCCGTGTGCGCCTGCGCTATGCCGATGCGCAGGCGCCGGGCGGCCACGTGGACGTGTCCGGATTCTCGCTGCCCGGCCTGCCGGCGGTGATTGTCGGCAGCAACGGTCACGTCGCCTGGGGGTTCACCAACAGCTATGCCGATACCGCCGACTGGTACCGGCTCACCCCGTGCGCCGCGGTGGCGCAGCCCGGCTGCACGCCGGTCACCGTGCATCGCGAACGGATCAAGGTCTCGGGCGCCCCCGACACCGAACTGCAGGTCGAAGACACCGCCTATGGCCCGATCCTGCAACACGAACCCGACGGCAGCGCGCTGGCGTTGCGCTGGACCGCGCAGTTGCCGGGTGCGCTGAATCTGGGGCTGGCCGACTTCGCCCGCGCCACGTCCCTCCCCGACGCCTTCGCCCGCGCGCAACGCATCGCCACGCCGGCGCAGAACCTGGTGCTGGCCGACCGCGACGGCCATATCGGCTGGCGCGTGCTCGGCCCGCTGCCGCTGCGCGGCCCGCATTGCGCGGCCGATGCGGTGATGCACGACGTGCGTGCGACAGTGCCGGCGGAGGCGCGCTGCGTGCCATGGCCGCTGTCCACCAGCCAGTCGCCGCAACGCATCGATCCCGCCGACGGGCAACTGTGGACCGCCAATGCCCGCGTAGTCGGCGGCGCCGAACTGGCACCGCTCGGCGACGGCGGCTACGCGCTGGGCGCACGCGCACAGCAGATCCGCGACGACCTGCGCCTGCATCCGCGGCTGAACGAACCGCAGTTGCTGGCGATCCAGCTCGACGACCGCGCCCTGTTCCTGCAGCGCTGGTGGGCGCTGCTGCAGCAACGCGACGCGGGCGCGGCCACGCCGGCGCTGCACGCCGTGTCGCAGGCGGCCGCGCACTGGGAGGGCCGCGCCAGCACCGGATCGGTGAGCTACACCCTGGTGCGCGCCTGGCGCCTGGCGGTGCTGACCCGGATCCGCGACGGCCTGATCGCGCCGGCACCTACAGGATCGGACGCCGATGCCGCGCCACCGGCGCTGCCGCAACTGGAAGGCGTGGCCTGGCCGCTGCTGCAGCAACAGCCGCTGCACCTGCTGCCGCGCCGCTACGGCAGCTGGCAGGCGCTGCTGGAAGACGCCGCCGCCGAGGTGCGCACGCACCTGCAGGCCGATGGCCCGCTGGACACACGCCGCTGGGGCCAGGAGAACCGTGCGGCGATCTGCCATCCGCTGGCGCAGGGCCTGCCGGCGCCGCTGCGCGGCTGGCTATGCATGCCGGACACGCCGCTGCCCGGCGACGACGACATGCCGCGGGTGCAGCGCCCGGCGTTCGGCGCCTCCGAGCGCATGGTGGTGGCACCGGGCCACGAGGCCGAGGGCATCGTGCACATGCCCGGCGGCCAGAGCGGCCACCCGCTGTCGCCGTTCTGGGGCGCCGGCCACGCCGACTGGGTGCAGGGCCGCGCCACAAAGTTCCTGCCCGGCCCGACCCGGTACACGCTGACATTAAGCCCGTCCGCACCACAATGACCCGCGATCGGCTCCGCGCCGGCGTCCGCCCGCATACGCCGGCCTGCCTTCCCCCTTCCCCCACTGCCGAGTCTGCCTACCGATGAAGCGCCCTCCCCTGCTCGCCCTGTTGCTGCCGCTCGCCGCGGCCGTGTCGTTTTCCGCCTGCGCCACGCCGGCTGCCGACGCGCCCGCGGCCGCCTCCGACTGCAGCGTGCGCGCCCAACCCGGCGACGATCTGCAGGCCGCGATCGACCGCGTCCCCAACGACGGCAAACCCGCCACCGTGTGCCTGAGCGCCGGCGAGTTCCCGGTCGGCAAGCTGATCTCGATCCAGCGCGACGGCCTGCGCCTGCGCGGCCAGGGCGACAGCACCGTGCTGCGCATGCGCGACCACGTGCAGCAACCCACCATCGTCATCGGCGACTACCAGAACGAGCGCCCCATGCGGCCGATCCGCGACGTGCGCGTGGAGCAGTTGCAGATCGTCGGCGGCACCATCGACAAGGAGTTCATGCCCGAACGCCCGTACCTGAGCAACAGCCTGGTGGTGGTGCGCAACGGCCAGAACATCCAGCTGACCCACCTGCGAGTGAGCAAGTGCCGCAGCGCCTGCCTGCTCAGCGAGTTCGACAGCCGCGACCTGCTGATCGCGCACAACGACGTGTCCGGCGCGACCTGGGACGGGGTGTCGTTCAACCGCACCGCCAAGGTCAAGCTGATCGACAACGTGATCCACGACAACGTCGCCGCCGGCATCACCACCGAGCATCTGGAAGACAGCGAGATCCGCGACAACCGCCTGGAGCGCAATGGCAGCCAGGGCGTGTACCTGGCCGACGCGCGGCGCAACCTGTTCGCGGGCAACCAGTTCATCGACAACAAGGGCGCCGGGCTCTACCTGACCTGCTCGATCCGCCAGCGCACGCCGCAGATCCTGTGCTGGGACAACAGCATGAGCCAGGACAACACCTTCGAGAACAACACCTTCCGCGGCAACCCCTACACCTACACCATCGGCGTGGACAGCGCGGCCAACTGCACCGGCCCGGAGTTCCGCCCCAATCTGTGGCGCAAGAACAACCAGGCCGATGCCTCGGGCATCGACATCCAGCCCGAACGCTACGGCCACTGCGTGCGCTTCGAGTAAGCGCGCGCGGCCGCGGCGCCTGCGCACGCCACCCGGCCGGCCTTGAACAGGTCGGCCGGGGCGCGCCCGCCCGCGCGTGGCGGCAGAACCGGGGTGACCCCCAGGCCAGGCCGCGTCCAGGCGGGTGTCGGACCACGACCAGGCGGACGACACGCACGCCGCGACACATCCATTAAAGCTCTGCCTGCAGCGGCCGCTAACCGGTGACGACGCCCCAGCGACCGACGGACCGCGCTGGACCACCGACCGGCCGTGCCGCAGACGCTGGAGTGCCGCGGCGCTCTGGGAGAGCAGATGAACTACCACCTTCATGTCCGCCGCACCCTCGACACGCCGATCCTGGCGATCCAGGGCCTGACCCTGTGCGTGTGGCTGGCGCTGCTGCTGTGCAACCCCTACCTGAGCCACCCACTGGACGCGCGCTACGCGCTGGCGTTCGTCGCCATGCTCGGCAGCGGCCTGGTCATGCGCATGGCCAGGCGGTCCTGGCAATGGCGGCTGGGCGCCTTCCTGTCGGTGATCGCGTTCGATGCCGCGTTCCGGCTGCAGTTGCACCACATGGGCGGCGCCGGCCTGGCCTGGATGCTGCCGGTGGCGGTGACCCTGAGCCTGGGCTACAGCGTGCTGTTCTGCCACGCGCGCGACTATCTGCTGGCGCTGGCCTGCACCTGGGCGATCATGCTCGGCTGGCACGACAGCCTGGTGCCGGCCTCCGCCGACCTGCCGCTGCTGGAGATCCTGGTGGCGGCGGTGACCATGGTCGGGTTCGCGTTGAACCGCATCTTCGTCACCACCATGCGCAGCAACCACGCACTGAAGGAAGGCTATCGGCGCCTGGCCGCGACCGACGCACTGACCGGCATCCCCAACCGGCGCGCGCTGATGGCCGACCTGCAGGCAGCGGTCGGCACCCAGCACGCCGTGCAGTTGGCCATGCTGGACATCGACGACTTCGAGCAGATCGGCGCCGAGCACGGTCACCACGTCGGCGATGCGGTGCTGCAGGCGCTGGCGACGGAACTGGTGCGGCTGGACCCGCGTTGCCGCGTCGGCCGCCTCGGCGGCGAGGAGTTCGGCCTGCTGTTCGAGGGCGTGTCGCAGGACAAGGCGAGCGCACTGGTGCGGCGCCTGCAGCAGCGCATCCGCGGCCTGCGCGTGGATGGCACCAGCTTCACCTGCAGCGTCGGCATGGCCTCGTTGCCGGCCGGCGGCGAACTGTCCGACCTGCTCGCCCGCGCCGACCGCGCGCTGTCCGCCGCCCGGCAGGCGGGCAACGGCAGCCTTCGCCTGGACGGCGCCACGCCGGTGTCGGCCAGCACGTCCGCGGCGTTCGCGGGCGATCCCGGTCTGCCGGCCGCCACGTCGCTGTAGCAGGCAGCACCAACAGCCCCCCGCGGGGCGGCGCATGCCGCCGCCCCGCAGCGCACTCGCTCGTGGTGCACGCGCATCAGGCCCGACGCAGACAGCGCAGACGTCCACCCCGCTTCACCGCCGCTGCGTGCGGCACCAACAGGCTGAACCGCAGACGCTGCGGCCACTCAAGCCGCCACGCCGGCATGCCGATAAGCTGCCATCGATCCATCGCGTGCGCGTCGGCGTCCGCACATCACGAACCGGCCGGGACGCGCCGTTGGGCAGCACATGACGTACCCGGAGTACATCCGCCACCTGCTGGGCCGGTCGACCACCGCCATCCAAGCGCTGACCCTGTCGATCTGGGTCGCGACGCTGCTGTTCAATCCGTATCTGCAGCGACCATGGGGCCTGGTCAATTTGATCCTGCTGGCCGCGCTGCTCGGCGCCGCCGCCTGCACCCTGCTGGTCCGCCGCTTCTGGCACTGGCGCCTGAGCGGCGCGCTGTATGTGCTGCTGCTGTCGTGGGCGTATCACATCGAGCTGCTGCAGATGGGCGTACATGGCGAATTCTGGTGGCTGCCGACCGCGGTCACCCTGTGCCTGGGCATCAATCTGTTGTTCCCGTTCACGCGCGACTACCTGCTGGCGCTGGCATACACCTGGACGCTCATGCTGAGCGGTCGGGCGCTGCCACCGGCGGCCGCCAGCGACCCGATGCTGCTGGGGCTGCTGGTCGCCGCGGTGTCGCTGATCGGCCTGGCCATGAACCGCACCTTCGCGCGCAGCATGCTGATCACCTACCGTCTGAAGGAAGACTACCGGCGCATCTCCGAGACCGATGCGTTGACCGGGCTGGCCAACCGGCGCGCCCTGATGGCGCAACTGCATGCGCTGGCGGCCGAGCGCGGTCGCCGCGGCACGCTGCAGTTCGCGATGCTGGACATCGACGATTTCAAGCAGGTCAACGACCGCCATGGCCACGATGTCGGCGATGCGGTGTTGCTGGCCCTGGCCGCCGAACTGACCCGGCTCGGGCACGGCTGCCGGGTCGGCCGGCTCGGCGGCGAGGAATTCGGCATCGTGCTCGACGGCATGAGCGACGCGCAGACCGATGCCCTGCTGCAGCGGTTGCTGGAACGCGTGCGCCAGACCCGCGCCAAGGGCGTGGCCTTCACGTTCAGCGCCGGGGTCGCGCGCATGCATCCCGACGGCGACGTCTCGGATCTGCTCAAGCGTGCCGACCGTGCGCTGTATGCGGCCAAGCGCGACGGCAAGAGCCGGATCTGCCTGGACAGCGCCACAGGGCCAGCCCCCATCGCGGCCATGCACGGCGCCCTCGACAGCGCGGCGCCGACGGCGGATCCGGCGTAGCGGGAGGCGCGCGGAAAGGAGCCGCATCCCGCGGCACGCATCGCCGGCGTCGAACACGCACGCTACCGGAGCAGCGCGACCCGCCTGCGCTTGCGGCTACACCGCCCGCCACAGCAGGCGCAGGCCCAGGCCACTCATCAGCACCGCACTGAGCCGGTCCAGCGGCCGCCGCGCGCGCAACCACCAGCGCCGCGGCGCCGGTGCGGACAGCAACCCGGCCACCAGCGCGAACCAGGCCGCATCGATGGCGAAGGCCAGCGATGGCAGCGCCACGTACTCGACAGGCACGCGCTGCGCCGGCAGCAGCGCGGCGAACAGGCCGGCGAACACCAGCGCGGTCTGCGGGTTGCCGAGCTGGGTCAACAGGCCCATGACGAAGGCCGAGCGCACCGCCGGCACCTGCTGTTCCGGCGCGGTGGCGGCCAGCCACGCCGGCGTCCGCCACGCCCGCCAGGCCAGCCACAGCAGATAGGCGGCACCGGCGACCGACAGCGCGCGATGCAGCGCCGGCACCCGCTCCAGCAACGCCTGCAGGCCGAACAAGGCCGCCAACGCGAACAGCGCGCAGCCCACGCCCATTCCCAGTGCCGCGGCGAGCCCTGCCGCGCGCGAGCGCCCCGCGGCCAGCCGCGCCACCAGCAGGAAGCTGGCGCCGGGGCTGATCGCCCCCAGCGTCAGCACCCCGGCGATCGCCAGCAGGCTGGCACAGGTCACCCCAGCGCCTGCGCGTGCACCCCGGCCACCGCGCGACCGGAGGGATCGGCCATCGTCGCGAAGCTGGCATCCCAGGCGATCGCCGCCGGCGAGGAGCAGGCGATCGACTTGCCGCCGGGCACGGTCTCGGCCGCGGCCGGCGTCGGGAACACGCGCTCGAACAGGCTGCGGTAGTAATAGGCTTCCTTGGTCTGCGGCGGGTTCACCGGGAAGCGCTTGTCGGCGGCGGCCAGTTCGCGGTCGCTGACCTGGGCCTCGGCATGCGCCTTCAGCCCATCGATCCAGCCGTAGCCGACGCCGTCGCTGAACTGCTCCTTCTGCCGCCACAGGATCGACTCGGGCAGATAGCCCTCGAAGGCTTCGCGCAGCACCGCCTTCTCGATGCGCTTGCTGCCGTCGGCGCGGGTGCCGGCCATCTTGTACTGGGCGTCCATGCGCATGGCCACGTCCAGGAACTCCACGTCCAGGAACGGCACGCGCGGCTCCACGCCCCAGGCCATCATCGACTTGTTGGCGCGCAGGCAATCGTAGTTGTACAGCGCGTCGAGCTTGCGGATCAGTTCTTCGTGGAACTCGCGCGCGTTCGGCGCCTTGTGAAAGTACAGGTAGCCGCCGAAGATCTCGTCGCTGCCTTCGCCGGAGAGCACCATCTTCACCCCCATCGCCTTGATCCGCCGCGCCAGCAGGAACATCGGCGTGGAGGCGCGGATGGTGGTGACGTCGTAGGTCTCGATGTGCCGGATCACCTCCGGCAACGCGTCCAGGCCTTCCTCGAAGGTGTACTCGAAGCCATGGTGCACCGTGCCCAGCGCCTCGGCGGCGATCGCCGCGGCGGCCAGATCCGGCGAGCCCTTCAGGCCGATCGCGAACGAGTGCAGGCGCGGCCACCAGGCCTCGGCCTCGTCGTTCTCCTCGATGCGCTTGCGTGCGAAGCGCGCCGCCACCGCCGCGACCAGCGACGAATCCAGTCCACCGGAGAGCAGCACGCCGTACGGCACGTCGGTCATCAACTGGCGATGCACGGCGCGCTCGAAGGCCTCGCGCAGTTCCTGCTTGCTCACCTCCACGCCCTGCACCGCCGCGTAGTCGCGCCACGGCTTGCGGTAGTACTGCACGAGTTCGCCGCTGGCACTGTCGTAGTAGTGCCCCGGCGGGAACTGGGCGACGTCGGCGCAACTGTCGGCCAGCGACTTCATCTCCGAGGCCACCCGCAGCCGCCCTTGCGCGTCGTGGCCCCAGTACAGCGGGCACACGCCCATCGGATCGCGCGCGATCAGCACGCGCCCGGCGGCCTTGTCCCACAGCGCGAAAGCGAAGATGCCGTTGAGGCGGTTCAGCAGCGCATCCGGCGTGGTTTCGCGGTACAGCGCGTTGATCACCTCGCAGTCCGAGCCGGTCTGGAAGGCGTATGGCTGCACGAGCTGCTTCTTCAGTTCGCGATGGTTGTAGATCTCGCCGTTGACCGCCAGCGCCAGCTGCCCGTCGTCGGAGAGCAGCGGCTGCGAACCGCCGGCCGGGTCGACGATGGCCAGGCGCTCGTGGACCAGGATCGCGCCGTCGTCGACATACACGCCGCTCCAGTCCGGGCCGCGGTGGCGCTGCCGCTGCGAGCAGTCCAGCGCCTGCCGCCGCAGCGCCTGCAGGTCGTCGCCCGGTTGCAGGCCGAAGATGCCGAAGATCGAACACATGGGAAAGCTCCTGATCGTGGGGTGGTGGTTGCGGAGGGGAGACACCCAGGCACAAAAAAACCCGCATCGGCCGATGCGGGTTTTCTGGTGGCTGGGCGTGGTGTTTCTGGTAGCGCCTAGTCGCAGACCCGCATCGGCCGCGCACGATTATTCGCCAGCGCATTATTGCGGCCGTTGGCGTTGCTCGAGCGGAGGGCGGACAGCGAGGTCATGGAACGACCGTAACCCGGCACGCGAGCCGGCGCAACTGTTACCGCAGCAACCGTTCGATCAGGCGCAGGTACAGATCCGGCAACGCCTCCAGGTCGGCCACGCGCACGTGCTCGTCGACCTGGTGGATGCTGGCGTTGACCGGGCCGACCTCGATGCATTGCGCGCCCAGCGGGGCGATGAAGCGCGCATCGGAGGTGCCGCCGCCGGTGCTCTCCTCCGGCGGCGCGCCGGCGACCTCGCCCAGCACCTCGCGCGCCACCCGGCGCAGCGTGCCTTCGGGGGTGTAGAACGGCTCGCCGCTGCGGTGCCAGCGCAGGTCGTAATCCAGGCCATGGCGATCGAGCAGCGCGACGATCTCCGCTTCCAGCCGCGGCGCATCCCAGTGCGGGGTATAGCGCAGGTTGAAGGCGACCTGCAGTTCGCCGGGAATGACGTTGTTGGCGCCGGTACCGGCATGGATGTTGGAGAGTTGCAGGCTGGTCGGCGGGAAGCTTTCGTAGCCGTCGTCCCAGTGCCGCGCCACGAGCTCGGCCAGTGCCGGCGCGGCCAGGTGGATCGGGTTGCGCGCCTTGTGCGGATAGGCCACATGCCCCTGCACGCCGCGCACGCGCAGCGCACCGGAGAGGCTGCCGCGGCGGCCGACCCGCAGCAGATCGCCGAGCCGCTCGGTGGACGAGGGTTCGCCGGTGATGCACCAGTCGATGCGCTCGCCACGCTCGGCGAACACGCGCGCCACATGGCGCACGCCGTCGATCGCATCGCCTTCCTCGTCGCTGGTCAGCAGCAGCGCCAGCGTGCCCGGGTGCTGCGGCTGCGCGGCCACGAACCGCTCCGCGGCGACCACGAAGGCGGCCACGCTGCCCTTCATGTCGGCGGCGCCGCGCCCGTACAGCACGCCATCGCGGACCTGCGGCGCGAACGGATCGCTGCTCCAGTCCTCGCGCGGCCCCGGCGGCACCACGTCGGTATGCCCGAGCAGCACCAGCACCGGACCGTTGCCACCGCGATGGGTGGCCCACAGGTTGTCGACCTCGCCGCAGCGCAGCCGCTCGATGGCGAAACCAGCACGTTCCAGCCGCTGCACGATCAGTTCCTGGCACCCGGCATCGTCGGGGGTGACCGACGGGCGGGCGATCAGGTCGCAGGCGAGTTCAAGGACATCGGACATGCAGGGACACCGTTGGAAAACACGAGGGAGACGCGATGCGGATCGGCGGCGGCAGCGGCGCGTGCCGACGGCGCACGGCGTGCAGTGTACGAGTGGGAGTGGCGGATTCGAAGCATCGGCCGGGATCGCCGAACGGGTGCGCGGTCGCGGTGTCGGCCGTCGCTACGGCGCGATGCCCGGCCAGCGCATGCATTGCACGCGCACCGCGAAAGCTTCGTTGCCAGGCATGCGCCCGCCGTGCGTGCCGGTCTCGACGAAACCGCAGACGCGGTAGAACGCCAGCGCCGCGGCATTGCCCTCCAGCAGTTCCAGCGTCAGGCCGGCCGGGCTGGTACCCTGCACCGCGGCCACCAGCGCCTGACCGACGCCGCGCCGGCGCGCGGCCGGATCCACGTACAGCCAGGCCAGTTCCTCGCCATCGTCGGCGACGAAGCCGAGCACCTGGCCATCGCACTCGGCGACCTGCACGCGGTAATCGAACAGGCCTTCGCGCTCGGCCGCGATCGGCAGCGGCAGGAACGCCTCCGGCAGCCCCGCCGCCTGCAGTTCTTCCAGGCGCGCGGCATCGTGGATGGCGCACAGGCGCGCCCAGTCGTCGGCCCGGTACGGGCGGACGGTCACGCCACCCCGAACCGCTGCTTGAAGCCGTTGTCGGAGAAACCCTGGCTGAGCTTGCCGTCCTCGGTCACCACCACCGGGCGGCGGATCAGTTGCGGGTATTCGCGCAGCAGCAGCTTCCACTCGGCATCGGAGCCGGGTGTCTTCTTGTTGTCGGGCAGTTGCCGCCAGGTGGTGGAGGACTTGTTGACCAGCGCATCGAATCCACCGGCCTGGCCGGCCCAGTCCAGCAGGGTCTCCGGGGTCGGCTTGTGCTCGCGGTAATCGACGAAAGTGTAGGCCACGCCGAAGCGGTCCAGCCACTTGGTCGCCTTCTTGCAGGTGTCGCAGTTCTTCAATCCGTACAACGTCGTCATCGAAACATCCCTTCAAGCGAATGAAGCCCCTCTCCCACCGGGAGCGGGGTTGGGGTGAGGGTCGGTCGGCCCAGAACAGATCGCATTCCAAAGCGCCGCGCACCGCCTTTCGGCGGGCGATGCCATCAGGAGACGAACCGGGCATGCCGTCATCGACAGGCAGCAGCGAGCGTGATCTTACCCGCCGCGCGCGCCATCGGCCTCCCACGCGCAAGAAGACGCCGCCAGGCCTCACTGCGCCGGCACTTCCTGGAGCTTGGCCGAGTCGATCCGCCAGCGCAGTTGCGCCGCCGAGGCGCCGTCCACACCGTTGACCCGGCGCAGGACGTAGTCGCCGCGGAAGCGTTGCCGCCTGCCGTCGGCCAGCGTCGCCTCCACGGTGACCGGTACCGGCTGGTACACCGAGCCGGCGGCGCCATCGCTGGCGCCCAGCGCGCCGATCGTCGCCTTCACCGCACGCGTCTGCGCGAAGCCGGCCTTGAAGGCCGCGTAGGACTGCCCCGGGCGCCCGTCCTCGCCCCACTGCTGCCAGGCCGTGGCGTAGTCGCGCGCATTGATCGCCGCGTAATAGCGCCGCACCACGTCGGCCGCGGCCTGCGGGCTGTCGGCGGCCGGGCCGCACCCGGCGGTGGCCGGCCCGTCGCGGCCGAGCAGCGCGCAGCTGCGCGCGATCTCGTCGTCGATCATGGCGCAGCTGTTGGCGGCATTGCAGGGCGGGTGCGTGGCCGGCGACACCGAGCGACAGGTGGCCGCACGCGCCGCCGCGGCGTCGGCGCCGATCTCGTCGGCGCAGGACAGCGGCGCGCCCGCCGCACCGGCAGTCCCCGTCGTCGTCGCAGGCGCTTGCGCAGGCGCAGGTGTCGCGGCCGGCGCCGGATTTGGCGCAGCGGCGGCCGCCGCAGGCGTGTCGCCCTGCTTGGGCGTCGTCGACGCCGGCGCGCCCTCACGGCCGCACCCGGACAGCGCGAACGCCGCCGTCATCCAGCAAGCCCACATGATCGTACGCATCGGTCTCTCCTGTTCGTTGGTGGCAGCGCGCCAGGCCTCTTCCGTTCCGCCCCCCTGACGTGGCGGCAGTGGCGCAATCGCGTGCGCCAGCGTATCGGGCCACCCATGTACGCCGGGTATGCACAGCGCTCCCGACCGGCCGCGGGATCGCCCGGTTCAACCGACGGCCGGCCGTCCATCTCCTGCAGCGTCGATCACCCAGGCGGAGGCGAGCGTCGACGCAACAGGCACGGCGACGCTGCGGTGCAACCGGCGCGCATGGCCCTGTGCCACGGGCACGCGACGGAACCGCTCGAACCTGTTGCACGCTGCCGGCGTTACCCAGGCGCCAGGCGCTCAGAGCAGCCGTTCGGACACCACCCGGAACGCGACACGCGGCAGGCGAAAGGCCAATCCCTCCTCCAGCGCGACACCCAGCGCCTGCAGCCGCGGGCAGGTCAGCGCCCCGGTCAGCCGCAACGGCTGCAGCGTGGCCGGGTCCACCGGCAAGGCGATGCGGGTGCTGGCCCAGCGGCCGTCGCAGGTGCGCGCGATGGCCTCGTCCTGGCAGGTGAGGAAGCGCAGCAGCGCCTCGCGCGTGGCGAACGCCGGCGTCCAGTCGGCATCGTGCCAGGCCTGGGCAGGCTGCCAGTGCAGTTGCAGCGCCGGCGCGCTGCCCTGCCCCGGCTCGATCTGCGTATGGCCGCTGCCATCGGACTGCAGCGCGTGCACGAAGCGCGCGGCCAGGTGCGGCTGCATGGCGTCGCTGGCGGCGCGTGCGCCGGCCACGTAGGCCAATCCATCCATCACGTTGCGGTCGAACAGCACCACCGGCCCGGCGTTCACATCGTCCACGCGACGCAGGTACCACCGCCAGTTGCTCTGCAGCGGCGATGGCAGCAGCTTCCGCAGCGGTCCGGCCAGGGCCGGACCGAAATGGCCGTGGCGATAGCTGAGGATGGTGTACGGCGTGCGCCCCTGGTGGACGACGTGGGCGTAGCCCGGCGGCGGCGGCGGGGCGCGACGCACGTCGACCCACCAGTTCAGATAGACCACCTCGCGCACGTCGCTCACAAGCGCCGGCAGCGGCCAGCGTTGCGTCAACGCGCGCCGCAGCCGGGTCCAGCCAGGCGCATGCAGCAGGCGCGGCAGCGCGCGCCCGTACCAGGCGGCGGACGGGTGCCGGTAAGCCGCGGCCTCGGCCAGGTCCGGCACCGCCGCCGGCATCTCAGTCGGCCAGGCCGCGCAGCAGGTCGTTGACGCTGGTCTTGCTGCGGGTCTTGGCGTCGACCTGCTTGACGATCACCGCGCAGTACAGCGAGTGCGAGCCGTCCTTGGACGGCAACTGCCCGGACACCACCACGCTGTACGGCGGCACGTAGCCGTAGGAGATCTCGCCGGTGGCGCGGTTGTAGATGCGCGTGCTCTGGCCCAGGAACACGCCCATGCCGATCACGCTGTGATGGCCGACCACCACGCCCTCCACCACTTCCGAGCGCGCGCCGATGAAGCAGTGGTCCTCGATGATGGTGGGGCTGGCCTGCAGCGGTTCGAGCACGCCGCCAATGCCGGCGCCGCCGGACAGGTGGCAGTGCTTGCCGATCTGCGCGCAGGAACCGACCGTGGCCCAGGTGTCGACCATGGTGCCCTCGCCCACGTGCGCACCGATGTTGGTGAAGCTCGGCATCAGCACCACGTCCTTGCCGAAGTAGCTGCCGCGGCGCGCCACCGCGCCCGGTACCACGCGCACGCCGGCCTTGCGGAACTCGGCTTCGTGATAGCCGGCGAAACGCGATTCCACCTTGTCCCAGAACGGCGCCGGCTGCGCTTCCACCACGGCCATCTCGTTGACCCGGAAGTACAGCAGCACCGCCTTCTTCAGCCACTCGTTGACCTTCCAGCCGCCGTGCCCGTCCGGCTCGGCGACACGGAACTCGCCGCTTTCCAGGCCGTCGATGACGCGGTTGACCACCGGCCGGGTCGAGCCCTCGATCTCGTCGAGCGTCAGCGTGGCGCGGCGCTCGAAGGCGCTGTCGATGGTGAACTTCAGCTCGTCGGCGCTGGGCACGGCCACCGGCTTGGCGCGCAGCGGCTTCGGCGCGGGCTTGGCGGGCTTGCTCGCCGCGGTCGGCGCCGCCGGCTTTGCGGCAACCGGCTTGGCCGTCTTCTTGGGGGCCGCCGTCTTGGCAGCGGACTTCTTGGCGGCAGGCTTCTTGGTGGCCATCAGCGGGGGTCTCCAGGCGGGGTATCGGGGTCCAGACAGGCCTGCAGCGCGGCCTGCAACGCCTGGCGGGCGGCGTCGGGCAACGGCAGGTTGTGCTCGTCGGTGATGTGGAACAGATCCTCGGCGCGCTCGCCGAAGGTGGCGATGCGCGCATCGTGCACGCGCAGGTGCTGCCGGCGCAGCACCTGGGCCACGTCCGACAGCAGCCCGGGGCGGTCGGGCGCGACCAGGCTGAGCCGGGTCAGGCGGCCGTCGAGGCTTTCGCGGAATTCGATGCGCGGGGCGAAGCGGAAATGCCGCAGCTGGCGCGGCACCACCCGCCGCGCCGGGCGCAGCCGCGCCAGGTCGCCGGCCAGCGCCTCGCGCAGTCCGGCCTGCAACTGCGCGATGTCGCCGCTGGCGAAGGCGTCGGCCGGCATCACCTCGAAGGTGTCGAAGATCGCCCCGTGCGGGGCGTCGAGCACGCGCGCGCGATGGATGCCGTAGCCGAGCCGGTCCAGGGTCATCACGATCGCGGCGAACAGGCCGTCGCGGTCCGGCGAATACACGAACACTTCCAGCGCCGCGTCGTCGGGGGTGACCGGGCGCACCTTGACCAGGGTGCCACCGAGTTCCACCTCCATCAGCGAGGTCGCCTGCCAGGACAGTTGCTCGGGACGGAAGCGCAGGAAGCTCTCGTCCGGCATGCCGGCGAACTGGCGGTCGATGATGGCGTCGTCGTGGCCCTGGATGTGCATCAGCGCGCGCGTGGCCTCGCGCGCCTCCTGCAGGCGCTCGGCCACCGGCAGCGGATGCTCCAGGCCTTCGCGCAGGGCGCGGCGCGCGGCGAAGTACAGATCGGCCAGCAACCGGTCCTTCCACGCGTTCCACAGCTTGGGGCTGGTGCCGGCGATGTCGGCGCAGGTCAGCAGGTACAGATAGTCCAGGCGCTCGCGGTCGCCGACCAGGCTGGCGAAGCGATGGATCACCTCCGGATCGGCGATGTCCTGCTTCTGCGCGGTCACCGACATGCGCAGATGCTGCTCGACCAGCCAGGCGACCAGTTCGGTGTCGGCGGCGCTGAGCGCGTGCGCGGCGCAGAACGCGCGCGCATCCACCGCGCCCAGCTCCGAATGGTCGCCGCCGCGGCCCTTGGCGATGTCGTGGAACAGGCCGGCCAGCAGCAGCAGTTCCGGCTTGCGCAGCCGCGGCCAGACTTCATGCGCGATGGAGAAGCGTTCGTCGGCGCGCGCGTTGGCGAACACCGCCATGTTCTTCAGCACCATCAGCGTGTGCTGGTCGACCGTGTACACGTGGAACAGGTCGAACTGCATGCGCCCGGACACCTGCGCGAACGCCGGGATCCACTGCCCGAGCACACCCAGCCGCGCCATCCGGGTCAGCGTCTGCACCGCGCGCGGGCCGCGCAACAGCGCCAGGAAGCGCTCGCGCGCGGTCGGGCTGGCGCTGGCGTAGGCCGGCAGATGCGGCAGCGCCTCGGCCAGCGCGCGCGCGGTCAGCGAATGCAGGCCGCGGATCTCACCGTGCGCGGCCCAGGTGGCGAACAGCGCGAACACCTGCACCGGATCGGCCTGCGGCCAGCGCTCGTCGTCGGCAGCCAGGTAGCCACGGCGCAAGGAGAAGCCGCCGTCCAGCGGCTGCGGCTGCGCTTCGCCGTCGAACTGTTCCTCGAAGCGCTGCAGCAGCCGGTCGCTGAGCCGGCGCACGATCGCCGCGCTGCGATAGAAGCGCTGCATCATCTTTTCGACGCCCAGGCTCTCGACGTCGTCGGAGAAGCCCAGGCGCTGCGCCAGGGTCTTCTGGTAATCGAAGCGCAGGCGCTCTTCCGGACGGTTGGCGACCAGGTGCAGCCCGTAGCGCAAGCGCGCCAGTTCGCGGCGCTCGCGGCGCAGCGCGGCGGCCTCGTCGCCGCCGACATGGCCCAGCCCGATCAACGGCTCCAGGTCGCGCACGCCGAACGCGCGCAGCGCCATCCAGCCCAGCGTATGCAGGTCGCGCAGGCCGCCGGGGCCGTCCTTGATATCCGGCTCCAGGTTGTCGGCGGTGTCGCCGAAGCGCTGGTGGCGGGCCTGCAGTTCCTCGCGCTTGGCCATGAAGAATTCGCGCGGCGGCCACACCCGCTGCGGGGCGATGGCCGCCGCCAGCGCCGCCTTGGCGGCGGCGTCGGCCTGCAGCGGGCGCGCCTCGATCAGCGCGGTCAGCACGGTCTGGTCGGCGCAGGCCGCGGTGCACTGCGCGGCCGAGCGCACCGCATGGCTCACCGGCACGCCGGCGTCCCACAACAGCGGGAACAGCCGTGCCAGCGCCGGTTCGTAGGCGGGATCGAGGTCGCCGAACACCAGCAGGTCGATGTCCGAGCGCGGGAACAGTTCGCCACGGCCATAGCCGCCGACCGCGAACAACGCCAGCCCGGCCTCGCGCGGCACGCAGCGGCTCCAGGCGTGGCGGATCAACTGGTCCAGCGCGCGCGCGCGCAGCGCCAGCAGGCGATCGATGTCATCGCCCTGGTCGAAACGCTTGCTCAGCCGCGCATCGGTCTGCGCCAGCAGTTGCCGGACAGCAGCCGCCCAGCCGGCGTCGTCGACGCCGGCACCGGGCATGCCGGCATCGGCACCGGCCGGCAGCAGGCTCACGGTTCGCCGAGGCCGCCCGGCGACAGGGTCAGGACCTCCACCCCATCCTCGGTGACGGCGACCATGTGTTCCCATTGCGCGGAGAGCTTGCGGTCCTTGGTCACCACGGTCCAGCCGTCCGGCAGCACGCGGGTGTAGCGCGTGCCCTCGTTGATCATCGGCTCGATGGTGAAGGTCATGCCCGGCTTCAGCACCAGGCCGTCGCCCGGCCGGCCGTAGTGCAGCACCTGCGGTTCGTCGTGGTAGACCTTGCCGATGCCGTGGCCGCAGTACTCGCGCACCACGCTGAAGCGCTCGCTCTCGGCGTACTGCTGGATGGCATGGCCGACGTCGCCGAGCGTGGCGCCCGGCTTCACCGCGCGGATGCCGCGCCACATCGCCTCGTAGGTGGCCTCGATCAGGCGCCGCGCCATCACCGACGGCGTGCCCGCGCAGTACATGCGGCTGGTGTCGCCATGCCAGCCGTCCTTGATCACGGTGACGTCGATGTTGACGATGTCGCCGTCCTTCAGGACCTTGCCCTCACTGGGGATGCCGTGGCAGATGACGTTGTTCACCGACGTGCACACGGTCTTCGGAAAGCCGCGATAGCCGACGTTGGCCGGCACCGCCCCCTGCACCTTGACGATATGGTCGTGGCAGATGCGGTCCAGCTCGGCGGTGGTGACGCCGGGCTTCACGTACGGGCCGATCAGGTCCAGTACCTCGGCGGCCAGGCGGCCGGCCACGCGCATCTTCTCGATGTCCTGCGGAGTTTTCAGATTGACGGTCATGGTCGTCATTATCGCTCATCCCGGCGCTGGCTGAACGCGCCGGACGCGTTGCCGGGTTTTTGGCACGCCGGCGCGGTCGCCGCTGCCTTCATCGCACTGAACACGGCGCCCTGTGGCGGTCATCCCATGTGAAAACTGGATAACGATCCATAAATATGTGAACTGGCGCGCATTTTGCACTGTCGGTGGCACCGGCGGTTGTCCGCCCTCACCGAAGAACCCTGCCATGTACCTCTTCCATCGCGTTCTCGCCTTCCTCGTGCTGTTCGCCGCCGGGACCGGCCTGGCCTGGGCCCAGTCCGACTCGCGCACCTTCAACGTCAAGATCCAGATCACCAGCGTCTGCGACATCCAGACCGCGCCCACCGACGTCGATTTCGGCAGCGTCAATTCCACCCAGACCGCGATCAACAGCACCGGCACCTTGAACGTGCGCTGCACCTCCGGCACGCCGTACAACATCGCGCTGAACGCCGGTTCCGGCTCCGGCGCCACGGTCACCACCCGCACCATGGGCAGTGCCGACGCCAGCAATACCGCACGCGTGCCGTACGCGCTGTACCGCAATGCCGCGCGCACCCAGAACTGGGGCTCGACCATCGGCACCGACACCCAGGCCGGCACCGGCAATGGTGCAGTGCAACCGATCACCGTCTACGGCCAGGTCGCCAGCACCAACTACCCTGCCGGTTCCTACAGCGACGTCGTCACCGCCACCGTCACCTGGTAACCGGAGCCGCCTGCATGCGTTCGCGACTGTCTTCCTTCCTGCGCCTGCCGGCGCTCGCCGCGCTGTGGCTGGCGGCGGCAGGCGCGGCTGTCGCGGCGAGCCTGCAGGTGGCGCCGACCTCGGTGTCGCTGCGTACCGAGGAGACCGCGCAGGGCCTGTGGCTGAGCAACAGCGGCGACGTGCCGCTGCGTGCGCAGGTGCGCGTGTTCCATTGGCAGCAGCGCGACGGCGAGGATGTGCTCGACCCCAGCGACCGCATCGCGCTCAGCCCGCCGATGCTGCAACTGGCGCCGCACGCGCGGCAACTGGTGCGGGTGATCCGCCTGGATCCCGCGCCCACCGCGGGCGAGGACGCCTATCGCATCCTGGTCGACGAACTGCCCAGCCAGGATGCCGGCGCCAGCGCCAGCGCCGGGCTGCAGTTCGTGCTGCGCTATTCGGTGCCGGTGTTCCTCAAGCCGGCCGCGACCACGGCGCCGGCACTGCGCGCGCGGCTGCTCCGCGACGGCGCGGGCGCGGCGCTGGAAGTGCGCAATGAGGGCAACGGCCACGCGCAGTTGGTGGACCTGCAGTTCGTCGCCGGCGATGGCCGCCGCAGCGCCATCGCCGAAGGCCTGGCCGGCTACGTGCTGCCTGGCCAGCGCAAGCGCTGGCCGCTGCCGGCGGCGCTGGCGCAGACCCAGGGAACGTTCGAGGCAAGGATCAATGGCGAGCCGCGCGCGCAGTCGCTGGTCGTGGACGCCGCGGCGCCCTGAACTGCTGCTGGCGCTGTGGGCCGGCAGCGCCGCGCTCGCCGTCGCCCAGCCGCAGCCCCCGCCCCGGCCCGAGGCGACCGCTCCGGCGCAGGAGACCCTGTACCTGGAGGTCACCCTGAACCAGACCCGCCAGCCCGGCCTGTTCCAGTTCCAACGCGACGGCGAGCAACTGCGCGCCAGCGCCGCCACCCTGCGCCAGCTCGGCCTGCGCGTGGACGGCAGCGACGCCAGCGCGGCGATCGCCCTGGGCGACCTGGACGGCGTGCGCTTCCGCTACGACGCCAGCCTGCAGCAGGTGACGATCGACGCGCCGGTGGCATTGCTCGACGTCGCCACCACCCGCATCGACGCGCGCGGCGGCGTGCCGTCGCTGCCGGCGACCAGTTCACCCGGCGCATTGCTCGACTACGACCTCTACGCCAGCCGCCAGGGCGGCGCCAGCAATCTCACCGCCGGCGGCGAACTGCGCGTGTTCGGCCTGGGCCAGGGCCTGCTGCGGCAGTCCTTCGTCGGCCGCGTGTACCGCGAGCCGCAGCAGGACTGGCGTGCCCAGACGATCCGCCTGGACACGCAATGGCAGTGGTCGCTGCCCGAGCGCATGACCAGCGTGGTGCTGGGCGACACCTTCAGCAGCAGCACCAGTTGGAGCCGCACCGTGCGCCTGGGCGGCGTGCGAGTGGGCAGCGACTTCGGCCTGCAGCCGTATCGCGCGATCACCCCGTTGCCGGAATTCCTCGGCGAGGTGGCGGTGCCGTCCAGCGTGGACCTGTACGTCAACGGCATCCGCCAGTACGGCGCGCAGCTGCCGGCCGGGCCGTTCCAGCTGTCCGCCGCGCCGGGCGTGGACGGTGCCGGCAACGCCCAGGTGGTGATCACCGACGCCTACGGCCGCACCCGCTCGCTGGCCTTTCCGTTCTATGCGACCCAGGACTTGCTGGCCAGCGGGCTGACCGACTGGTCGCTGGCGCTGGGCCGGGTGCGCGAGGCGTACGGCGTCGCCGATTTCGCCTATGCCGGCGACACCGTCGGCAGCGCCAGCTGGCGGCGCGGCCTCGGCCCGCGCTTCACCGCCGAGGCGCATGCCGAGGCCGGCGCCGGCGTGCGCTACGCCGGGGTCGGCGGCCTGTGGCTGTTGCCGCGCGCCGGCGTGTTCGGCGCCTCGCTGGCGCACGGCGGTGCGGCCGGCCAGCAAGGCCTGCAGTACGCGCTGAGCTACCGCTGGAACAACGGCCGCTTCAACCTAGCGATGGATACCCAGCGCGCGCAATCCGGCTACCGCGACGTGGCCGCGCGCTACGGCGCCGCGCCGCCGCGGGTCAGCGAGCGCGCCCTGTTCGGCAGCACCTGGAACGGCGTCGGCAATATCGCCCTGAGCTATGTGCGCCTGGCCTACCCCGACAGCGGCGACCAGCGCTATGCCAGTCTGTTCTGGACCCGGACCCTGCCGTGGCAATCGTCCTTGAACCTGAGCGTCAACCAGAACCTGGATCAGGCCCGCGACCGCAGCGTGTACCTGGGCTGGTCGATCGCCCTGGACGGCCGCCGCCAGGCGGGCGTCGCCGTGCAACGCATCGGCGCGCGCACCAGTGCGACGGCCGACCTCAGCCAGGCGGCCGCCGCCGACGGCGGCAGCGGCTGGCGGCTGCAGGCGCGCGGCGGGCAGGACGGCGGCGGCGGCCTGGCCGAGGCCAGCTGGCGTGGCGACAGCGCCCGTTACGCCGGCGGCATCGCCAGCGCCGGCGGCCAGCGCTACGCCTATGCGGAAGCGTCGGGCGGCGTGGCCTGGATCGGCGGCGGCTGGTTCCCTGGCCGCGATCTCGACCAGGCCTTCGCCCTGGTCTCCACCGGCGGCGTCGCCGACGTGCCGGTGCTGCTGGAGAACCGGCCGATCGGCCGCACCGATGCGCGCGGCTTCCTGCTGGTCACGCCGCTGCTGGCCTGGCAGCACAACCGGCTGTCGATCGATCCGATGCGCCTGGCGCCCGAGTTGCGGCCGGAGCAGGTCGACCAGATCGTGGTGCCGCGCGATCGGACCGGGGTGGTGGTGGCGTTCCCGATCCGCCGCAGCGACGGCGTGCTGGTGCAACTGCACGACGCCGCCGACGCGCCGCTGCCGGTCGGCAGCCGGGTGCATGGACCGGGCGTCGACACCGTGGTCGGCTACGATGGCCAGGCCTATGTGGAAGGGCTCGCGCCCGGCCGCAACGACCTGGAGGTGGACATGCAAGGAAGCCGCTGCCGGTTCCGGATCGAGCGCCCGACGCAGGCGCCGCCCACCCGGCTGGGTCCGCTGCGCTGCCTGTCGGGGCGCACGCCGTGAGCGCGCGCGCCTGGCGGATATGGCTGCCGGCGCTGCTGCTGGTGGCCGCGGCGCTGCTGCCGCAGCGCGCTGCCGCGACCACCACCTGTACCGCGCAGGCCACGGCGGTGAGCTTCGGCACCCTCTCCGACACCGCCGCCACCGACGCCACCGCACAGATCCTGGTGACCTGCCAGACCGGCGCGATCAGCGTGCTGGGCACGATCTACGTGCGCATGTGCCTGAACATCGGCGAGGGCGCGCAGGGTGCCGGCTTCGGCATCACCCCACGGCGCATGCTCAACCCGCTCAACGACAGCCTCGGCTTCCAGCTCTACCGCGACAGCGCGCGCAGCCTGATCTGGGGCAGCGCGCTGAGCGGTTCCACGCCGCTGCAGGTGGACCTGACTTACTCGTCGCTGGCGACCGGCGGCAGCGGCACCGGCACCTACACCATCTATGCGCGCGTCCCGTTGCAGAGCGGTATCGCCACCGGGACCTACCAGAACAGCTTCAGCGGCGTGTACACCAACCTGCAGTACCGCTACGACGAGCCGTTGGTCGGCAACCCCGCGGTGATTCCCACCTCCTGCACCACCGGCGGCAAGGGCGGCGGCACCTCGGTGCAGTTCCCGTTCGTGGCCAGCGCCACCGCCGCACCGACCTGCACCATCGCCAGCATCGCCGACCTGGACTTCGGCACCCAGTCCGGCCTGATCGACAACCCGCTGAACTACACCACCGTGCTCAGCATGAACTGCCGCTACCGCACCGCCTGGCAGGTGAGCCTGGACAATGGCCAGAACGCCAGCGGCAACGTGCGCCGCATGCGCAGCGCCAGCGGCCAGTACCTGACCTATGAGCTGTACCGCGACGCTGCGCGCACCCAGCGCTGGGGCAGCACCCTGAATACCGATACCCAGACCGGCACCGGGACCGGCAGCGCACAGACGCTGACCCTGTACGGGCAGGTCCCGGCCCGGCAGACGCCCGCCCCGGGCAGCTACAGCGACGTGGTCAAGGTCACCGTCACCTACTGAGGCCTGAACGGCGCCGTGGCGCCGGTCAAGTTGCCGGGGGGTCGGGCCGCTATTGGCTGTGTCCTCCCCGGAGTTCCGCTCGATGACTGCGCCGTTCCTGCGACCGCTGCTGCTGGCAAGCCTGTGCGTGGCCGGCGTCGACGCGGCTGCGCAACCCGCCGTCGGCACCGGCGGCGCGATGTTGCGGATCGGTATCCGTATCGAACGCAGTTGCGAGATCGGCGCCCCGGCGCGTCCGCAACCCGGGGCACTGCCGACGGTCGCCTGCAACCGCCCGCTGGCCTACCAGGTCAGCATCGACGGCACACCCGCGCCCGGCGCCGGCATGGCGTTGGCCTTGAGCCTGCCCGCCGCCGGCATCACGCCGGGCACGTCGGCGGGCTACGCCACGGTCGCGTTCTAGTGGGCCGCGCTCGCGCGCGCCTGCTGCCGGCGCTGCTGCTGGCGCTGGCCGGCAGTGCTGGCGCGGCCGGGGTGCGGATCAGTCCGACCCTGGTGCAACTGGCACCCGGCGAGACCAG
Organism: Xanthomonas sp. LMG 12459; assembly: GCF_009192905.1. Classification (NCBI taxonomy): domain Bacteria; kingdom Pseudomonadati; phylum Pseudomonadota; class Gammaproteobacteria; order Lysobacterales; family Lysobacteraceae; genus Xanthomonas; species Xanthomonas sp. LMG 12459. Next base: position 5,262 of record NZ_NSGT01000084.1, on the reverse strand, counting down.
CACCGACATCTGGCTGAGCAATACCCAGGACCGCCACTGGCAGGCGCAGGTCACGGTGTACCGCTGGCGGCAGAGCGACGGGATGGACGACCTGGAGAGCACCGACGAGGTCCGCGCCAGCCCGCAGTCGATCGACATCCCCGCGCAGGGGCGGCAACTGCTGCGGCTGGTGCGTACCGGCCCTGCGAGCGCCAACGAAGGCGCCTACCGCCTGGTGCTGGAGGAACGCATCGCCCCACCCGACACCGGCGCGCCTGCCACGCAGGGCGCTCCGTTGCTGCTGCGCTATTCCACGCCCGTGTTCCTGAGCCCTGCGGACCCGGCAGCCGCACCGCGCCTCAGCGCCCACCTGATCGCCGGCGCGCGCGGGCCGGAGCTGGTGGTGCACAACCGCGGCAGCGCCCATGCCCGGCTCAGCGACCTGAGCTTCGTCGGCGCCGACGGCCGCACCCAGACCCTGTTCCCCAGCCTCGCCGGCTACATCCTGGCCGGCGACTACAAGCGCTGGCCGCTGCCGGCCGCCGCGGCCGCGCCCGGCGGCCGCTTCGCGGCACGGCTCGACGACCAGGCGCCACTGCAGCCGCTGCCGGCCGAGTGAACCGCCCGGCGCATTGCGCCACCGCCGTCCGCCAGGTATAGTGCGCGGCTTCGTCGTGCCTGTCATCGGCCGATGGACCGTCCACGCCGGACGCACCGGCGAATTCACACCTGCCGCCATCGCCCGTGCCGGGGTGCTCCGCAAGGAGTTCGGCCACGGAGGCGGCAGGGAGGCCCAACCCCGGAATCGTCGTGCGGCCCGCAAGGCCGCCGTCATGCGCGCGCTTCACCCATTCCTGCCCGCGCACGGCCGGTTCCCCATCAGGAGTCACTGCAATGCCTCAGGTCACCATGCGTCAGATGCTGGAAGCCGGCGTCCACTTCGGCCACCAGACCCGCTACTGGAACCCCAAGATGGCGCCGTACATCTTCGGCGCGCGCGGCAAGATCCACATCATCAACCTCGAGAAGACGGTTCCGCTGTTCAACGACGCGATGAACTTCATCTCCAGCGTCGCGCAGAAGCGCGGCACCATCCTGTTCCTGGGCACCAAGCGCAGCGCCCGCGACGCGGTGAAGGAAGAAGCCGAGCGTTGCGGCCAGCCGTTCATGACCCAGCGCTGGCTGGGCGGCACGCTGACCAACTTCCGCACCGTCAAGCAGTCGGTGGCGCGCCTGAAGGAGCTGGAAGCGGCCGAGACCGACGGCACCTTCGACAAGCTGGTCAAGCACGAAGTGCTGACCCTGCGCCGCGAGCGCGACAAGCTGGAAGCCTCGCTGGGCGGCATCAAGGAAATGAACCGTCTGCCGGACGCCCTGTTCGTCATCGACATCGGCCATGAAGACATCGCCATCAAGGAAGCCAAGAAGCTCGGCATCCCGGTGATCGCGGTGGTCGACACCAACTACAACCCGGACCTGGTCGACTACGCCATCCCGGGCAACGACGACGCCATCCGCGCCGTGCAGCTGTACGCCCGTGCCGCCGCCGACGCCGTGCTGGAAGGCAAGGCCGCTGCGCCGAACGCCGCCAGCGTGCGCGAGGAAGAGTTCGCCGAGGGCGCCGACGACAAGGGCCGCGGCCCGCGCAAGAACGGCAAGAAGGCCGAAGAGACCGCTCCCGCCGCCGAGTAACCGGCGCGCCATGCGGCTGCGCGATCATGCGCAGCCGCCGCCCGGCGCGTTCGGCGCGCCCGGCTTCGCGAGCGCCGCCTGCGGCGCCCGCTTCCCAGATCTACCGGCCGGCCGCAAGCCGGCCTTTTCCCACCTTTCGTGAGGACATCCCGTGGAAATCACTGCTTCCCTGGTCAAGGAACTGCGCGAGCGCACCGGCGCCGGCATGATGGAGTGCAAGAAGGCACTCACCGAGAACGCCGGCAACATCGACAACGCCGCCGAGTGGCTGCGCAAGTCGGGCCTGGCCAAGGCCGACAAGAAGGCCGACCGCGTCGCCGCCGAAGGCCGCATCGCGATGGCCCAGGACGGCGGCAAGGCGGTCCTGGTCGAAATCAACTCCGAGACCGACTTCGTCGCCAAGGACAACAACTTCCTGGCCTTCACCGACGCCGTCGTCCAGGCCGCCCTGGCCTCCGGCGCCGCCGACGTCGAAGCGCTGAAGAGCGCCAAGCTGCCCAGCGGCGAGACCGTCGAGGAAGCCCGTGCCGCGGTCATCGCCAAGGTCGGCGAGAACGTGCAGGTGCGCCGCCTGGTGCGCATCGACAGCGCCAACAACGTCGCCGCCTACGTGCACGGCGGCCGCATCGGCGTGCTGGTCGAGGTCAAGGGCGGCGACGCCGACCTGGCCCGCGGCATCGCCATGCACATCGCGGCGATGAACCCGCCGCACGTCAAGGCGTCCGACGTCCCGGCCGAGTTCGTGGCCAAGGAAAAGGAAATCGAGCTGGCCAAGATGTCGGAGAAGGACAAGGCCAAGCCGGCCGACATCCTGGAGAAGATCATCAGCGGCAAGATCGCCAAGATCGTCAACGAGGTCACCCTGTACGGCCAGCCCTACGTGCTGAACACCGACCAGACCGTGGAGCAGGCGGTGAAGGCCGCCGGCGCCGACGTGGTCGGCTTCCAGCGCCTGGCAGTGGGCGAAGGCATCGAGAAGGTGGTGGAAGACTACGCCGCCGAAGTGATGAAGCAGGCCGGCCTGGCCTGATCCCGCTCCCGGGAAGAAAAGAGCCGCGCTTGTCGCGGCTTTTTTTTTACGGGTGTACGCTGCGCAGGCCGGGACAGGCCGCTCCCCCACCTCTCATTCCATGCCGTATCGGAAGTGCATGCATCCTGAACTCGAAGCGATCCTGAGTCACTCCCGCGACCTGCCCTCGCCCCCCGGCGTTGCCTTGCGCATCATCGAACTGGCGCAGGATGCGGACGTGGACCTGGCCGCGACCGCCGATGCGATCGCCATGGACATGGCATTGAGCGCGCGCATGCTGCGCATCGCCAATTCCCCGCTGTACGCCAGCCGGCGCCGCGTCGACAACCTCGGCCAGGCGCTGACCATGCTCGGCCTCAACGCCGCGCTGAGCCTGGCCCTGGGCTTCTCGATGGTGCAGAGCCTGCGCGGCGGCAGCGGCGAGCCGCAGGAACGGCTGTGGCGGCGCAGCGTGCTGGCGGCACTGGCCAGCCGCCTGCTCGGCCAGGCCGCGGGGCTGCGCAAGCACGAGGAACTGATGCTGGCCGGGCTGCTGCAGGACATGGGCGCACTGGCCCTGCTGCACGTCTGCCACGACCAGTACGCCACTCTGCTGCACGAGGCCGCCGGCGATCCGCAACGGCTGAGCGCGCTGGAGCGCGAGCACCTGGGCGCCGACCGCGCCGAGGTCGGCGCCTGGCTGGCGCAGAAATGGAAGCTGCCCGCGTACCTGCAGCGCAGTATCGGCGGCGGCGGCACTGCCGGCGCCGCGACCGAACCCTTCGACATCTGCGTGCGCCTGTCCGGCGCCGTCGCCGACATCTGGCTCAGCGACGACCCCGAAGCCGCGCGCACCCACGCCATGCAGTGCGCCTATCGCGACCTGCAACTGGACAGCCGCCGTTTCGACGAGGTGGTGGGCCACATCGCCGAGGCGCTGCCGGCGGTCAGCCCGATCTTCGATGTGCGCATCGCGCAGCCGGAGCGGGTCGACGCGATCATCAGCCATGCCCGCGAACTGATGGTGCTGCGCAACCTGCGCGAAGTGCAGGAAGCCAACCGCGTGCGCCAGCGCGCCGACGAGTACGAGCAGCACGCACGGCGCCTGGCGGAACAGGCCAGCCGCGACGCGCTCACCGGCGTGTTCAACCGGCACCAGCTGGACACTTTGCTCAAGCAGCAGTTCGAACTGGCCAATCGCCACGACTGGCCGCTGTCGGTGGCCTTCATCGATCTGGACGATTTCAAGAAGATCAACGACGCGCACGGGCACCTGGTCGGCGACCAGGTCCTGCGCGCATTCGCGCAGACCCTGCAGCCGATGCTGCGCGCCAGCGACACCGTGGCGCGCTTCGGCGGCGAGGAATTCCTGGTGCTGTTGCCCAACACCGGCGAAGAGGCCGCGCTGGGCGTGATGCGGCGCATCCTCGCCGAGATCGCGCAGCGGCCGATGGCCGACACCAAGCAGGGGCCGCTGCACATCAGCTTCTCCGCGGGCGTGGCCACCCAGGGCGGCCGCGAGCGTTTCAACAGCGCGCAGGAACTGCTGCAGGCGGCCGACGACATGCTGTACAGCGCCAAGCACGGCGGCCGCAATCGCGTCACCGCGCGTTCGTCCGGCGAGGCGCAACGCTGAAGCATCGCCGGCGGCACAGACGCGCTGGCGCGCATCGGCTAAAATCGTGTGGTTTGCCCGTCATCCCCCAACGAGGTCGCCATGTCCCAGCTCGCCTATCGCCGTATCCTGTTGAAACTGTCCGGCGAAGCGCTGATGGGAGACGGGGACTACGGCATCGACCCGAAGATCATCAATCGCCTCGCCCATGAGGTGATCGAGGCGCAGCAGGCCGGCGCGGAAGTGGCGCTGGTGATCGGCGGCGGCAACATCTTCCGCGGCGCCGGTCTGGCCGCCAACGGCATGGACCGGGTCACCGGCGACCACATGGGCATGCTCGCCACCGTCATCAACGCGCTGGCGATGCAGGACGCGCTGGAAAAGCTCGGCGCCAAGGTGCGCGTGATGAGCGCGATCAAGATCAACGACGTGTGCGAGGACTTCATCCGCCGCCGTGCGATCCGCCACCTGGAAAAGGGCCGCATCGCGATCTTCGCCGCCGGCACCGGCAACCCCTTCTTCACCACCGACTCCGGCGCCGCGCTGCGCGCGATCGAGATCGGTGCCGACCTGCTGCTGAAGGCGACCAAGGTCGACGGCGTGTACGACAAGGACCCGAAGAAGCACGCCGACGCGGTGCGCTTCGACAGCCTGACCTACGACGAAGTCATCGCCCGCAACCTGGAAGTGATGGACACCGCCGCCTTCGCCCTGGCCCGCGACAGCGACCTGCCGCTGCGCATCTTCAACATGGGCCAGCCCGGCGAACTGCTGAAGATCCTCCGCGGCGCCGAGATCGGCACGTTGGTGAAGGGACGGGGCTGAAAAGCCGGGAATGGGGAATCGGGATTAGGGAATCGCAGAGCGTTGCGCACTGCAGCATTGGCGCTGGCCACGATTCCCCGCCACATTGGCGTTCAGTTGGGCGCGCCGGAATCCGCCCTTGCCATTCCCCATTCCCGATTCC
>NZ_NSGT01000083.1:0-26392 GCF_009192905.1 Xanthomonas sp. LMG 12459 | reverse complement strand
ATCCAACCCGTCCCCGGCCTCGCCCCGCCCGCCCTGCCCAAGCCGATCCGCTTCGCCGAACTCCCCGCCACGCCGCTGCGCGAATCCGCCTCGCTGTGGGACAACCTGCCCGCCCCGGCCGCCACCACCGACACCCCGCAGCCGATGGAGCGCTACGGCCAGGCCTACGGCTACATCCTCTACCGCACCACCGTCACCGGCCCGCGCAAGGGCAGCCTGTACCTGGGCGAAGTGCGCGACTACGCCCGCGTCTACGTCGACCGGAAACTGGCCGGCAGCGCCGAGCGCCGCCTGCAGCAAGTGGCGGTGGACGTGGACATCCCCGCCGGCGCCCACACCCTCGACGTGCTGGTGGAGAACACCGGCCGCATCAACTACGGCGCCCACCTCCCCGACGGCCACGCCGGCCTGGTCGACCCCGTGCTGCTCGACGGCAAGCCCCTCACCGGCTGGCAGACCTTCCCCCTGCCGATGGACGACCCGAACAAGCTCACCGGCTGGACCACCGCCAAGGTCGACGGCCCCGCCTTCCACCGTGGCACCCTCAAGATCGGCATGCCCACCGATACGTTCCTGGACATGCAGGCCTTCGCCAAAGGCTTCGCCTGGGCCAATGGCCATAACCTGGGCAGGCACTGGAATATCGGGCCGCAGCGGGCGTTGTATTTTCCGGCGCCTTGGCAGCGGAAGGGCGAGAACAGCGTGATTGTGTTTGATTTGGATAGCGCTGCGGATGCCAGCGTGCGTGGGGTTAAGGGGCAGGTTTGGAGTACGCCCAGTAACTGACTTCTCCGCGGAGCGTGCCGTCCGGTAAATCCGGATGGCGCGGGATCAAACAAATTGTCTACAAATTGAGGCCGCCGGCGGTTCGCCGAGCGGCCTTTAACTTGTGACGGCCGTCAACAAGTGGTAGCGTCGGTCTGGTGCGGGGATGCACTAGGAACGGCAGCATGATTAGACGCGGTGATTATGTGACAGCGGGAGCGTTGAAAGATTAACTTGAAGCGGGCATTGCTTCGAAAGGTAGCGGCACCAGCAGACTAAGCCCTGTTACACAACATCTTTCGCAGAATAATAGTTAGGCCGCAGAGAAATTATGTTACTTAGTCCTTCAGAACAACTCGCTCACTCTACGGTTCGCATCGAAACGAGCTATTTGGATGGCTCTGCCGGAACTGGCACGGGATTCTTCTTCAGCTTTCGCGGCAAGGAGTCCGACCAAACCATTCCGGCAATCGTAACTAACAAGCATGTTGTTGCTGGCGCCCCAAACGGCAAGATTCATCTGACGCTGCGTAACGACGAGAACGGCCCTAGAGTTGGTGAACACCTTGCCGTTGCAATAGACCAATTCGGTCAGGGTTGGGTGCCACATCCGGATGAGAGCGTTGACTTATGTGTCATGCCAATCAATCCATTGCTTGCTCACTGCGATTCACTGGGTAGGCGCTTCTTCTTTGTATCGCTTGATGAATCGCTCCTTCCGACACAAGAAGAGCTTGATGACCTTACCGCACTAGAAGACATCCTGATGATCGGGTATCCCAATGGCATCTGGGACTCGGCAAACAACATGCCCATCTTGAGACGGGGAGTTACAGCAACACACCCGAAGCTAGACTACGAGGGCCGGAAGGAATTCGCAGTGGATGCAGCCTGCTTTCCGGGATCCAGTGGTTCACCGATTTTTCTATTCAATACCGGCACATGGTCCACTAGGCAAGGGACCATCTTCGGCGGCTCCAGAATAAAGTTGCTAGGTCTTCTGTATGCTGGTCCACAGCACACAGCTTCCGGCGAAGTACGCATCATCAATGTGCCGACGCAGCAAAGGGCAGTAGCGTTCTCAACAATCCCTAACAACCTTGGCTTTGTAATCAAAGCGAGCCGTCTACGTGAGATGCAAGATGCCCTCATTGCGCACCTTGATCGCGCCGAAGCTGCGACCTAACAATTCATTTAAGCCGAAACCGCATCGCGGCTCGGCTTAACTCAGGTGTCAGGTGCCACATGAGACTCTTCGATCCTTGGATAGGCGAGAACTACAACAATAGTGGGCTCGGCGGCATCCGTGTAGCTCTCCTCGGTGAGGCTCATTACGGAACGCCAGATCGTCAAACCTCTGATTTCACCTGCTGGTGCATCAATACTTTGGCCAAGGTAGAGAGTGGGCATGCTTTCTTCACCAAAGTGGCCAAGTTGTTCCTAAACGTCGAGCCAGGCGTGCCTTTGTCCCTAGAGCAGAAGTACGCCTTTTGGGATTCTGTCGCGTTCACCAACTACGTCCAGTCCTTTCCAAGCGGTAAAGCTAGGGTTCGGCCCACCGCAAAGATGTGGAGTCATGCGGCAGAGTGTTTGCCAGCAACCCTTGCAGAACTAAACGCAGATTTTGTGCTTGTCCTTGGCAAGAACCTGGCTGACAGACTCCCGCCTTTGCCCTTAGTTGACCCTACAACGCTTTGCTATGTGCCTCACCCATCTTCTTTTGGGTTCAGGCCACAGAAATGGCGTTCTAGTGTACTGTCCGCGTTTCACCAAGTGGCACCTAACAATTCATTCAAGCCGAACTCGCTTCGCGGGTCGGCTTAATTCTGGTGTTAGGGCGCGCCATGACAGATTTGAAGCCTCCGAGCATATCGATTGCCGAGATCGGCGCGTGCCTAGAGCGGTCGGGATACATGCTCGAGTCGAGAGTCGTGCGCCTTCTAGACGTTGCGGGCTACTTCGTAGAGCCCAATCAGGTAGTTCGCGATCGCTTTACTGGAAAGTCTCGCGAGATCGACTTCGTCTCGGAGTACTACTACCACGACGCATCTACTAATGACTGCTATGCAACCACATTTGTTGTAGGCGAAGTAGTCAACAACCTTTACCCATTCGTCCTACTAACCGAGCGTCCCAACACGCCAAACGCCGACACCGAGAGCTACATCAAGTGGTTCACAACCCCTGAAGGCATGTTCTACGAAAAGCCAATTGATTTCTACGAGGGTAGAAATCCGAAAAAGGAACATTTGTTCTCACAGTATTGCGTGCTGACAAAAAAGAAGGATCAAAGCAGAGATTGGATGGCCCACCACCCAGATGACGTCTATCACTCCCTGCTTAAAATGGCTGAGTACATTGAGTCGGACATGACGAGCTGGGAGGAACGACGGGATGTTCTAACCGAAAAGTACAAGCGCGCTATATTCTGGCACCCGATGCTTGTCTTGGGTGGCGACCTGTTTGTCGCGCGAGCGCACGAAGATGGAACACTCGCAATAGATCCGGCGCGGAATGGCTTCCTAGAATTCAACTGGCATTTTGGCGAGGACAGAAGGACCACAGTCATAGAAGTCGTTACCTATAGCGCGCTCCTAGATCGCATGAACTCACTCGCCGATCTAGATGCCTCCGTTCGCCAGCAGATTCACAAGAGTTACGCAGATGGCGCGCCCTAACAATTCGCCCAAGCCGATACCGTCTCGCGGCACGATTTAACTCAGGCTTTAAGTCCAACAAGGAGACCTGCCATGTCCAAGAGACTGTACAAATCGAATCCACCCCTTAAGGTATGCGAGTGGCCTGTCGAACAAGGTGGCGGCGCCTACATTTCTTTCGAAGAGTATGTTGATATTCCGGGACTAGAGGATTTCGATATCAGAATTGAGTTCGAAAGAACCAAATCTCTGGCTGAGGTAACCACTCTAGCCAATCAACTGAGAGAGGCAGGTTTTGTTTTCGTTGCTCAGAAGTAGTCTCGATATATATAGCCAATACTTTGGAGCAGACGACTCTAAAGCAGCCCAACCCCAGAACCAACATTTGAAACGAGCTCGTCATGCCAGAAAGAACCGAAATTTCGCGGAGACCTTGGCTTCAAACCAACTCTAATCCAACATCTACGCTCTCGAAGACTCCGAGCTTGATGGAGAGAATCGCGAGATGGTTCCGCCCGCAGCCATGCGACCTCATCGCCACACCGAACGACAGCCTATATATTCAACCATATGTTACCGAGGCAGGAGAGAGCATAGGCGCGCTCGTTGCAATTAATGGTCCGACCAAGGATATTATATTAAAGAAATTCCAAGACCGTTACAAAGTCGAAGGTGACCATGTCCGTGAGGGTGGTGCTATGTCCCCCGCTTCTATGCTGACGCTTATTGGCGGCGCTAGCGGAGCGCTGGGCCTAAGTTCCGCGACTTCCGGGACATTGTTCATGGCAACCGCGAGTCCCGCCACGCTGATGCCGTTGGGGGCAGGCTTCGGAAGCGCGGTAATTGGCACAGGTGGCAGAATTGTAGCTCAAGCGCCCTTCATCCCAATGGCAGGTGCACTTATGCCGGCAGTTGCTCCCTTCATCGCATTCCAAGCAATTACAACCATCGTCATCATGAACCAGTTCCAAAAAGTCCACGAGAGACTCAATCGGATCGAGCGGACCATCAACCGCTTGCTTCAGCGATCAGAAGCGACTTTCATAGGAGAGATTATCTCGGCAACTTCAAGACTCGACGACATTGAAGAACATTTTTCGGCAGTCAATCGATTCACCCCAGAGATGCTGATCCGCCTAACCTTAGTTGAGGACAAAGTTAACCCTATATTCGAACGCTATCATTTCTTGTATCGTACGCAGGGCATCGAGAGAGGAGCCTCTATCGAGGATCTTAAGTTCAAACACAACGATGCTTATCTCGCTGTCATTCTTTCTATACTAGATTTACGCATAGACCTTCTTCGCTTGAAGGTTGCGATCCAAGACAGTCCCGGTGCAATGCGGCTCTCAGCAGAGAGGCTAAAGAATAAAGCAGCGCACTATGAAAGGCTATGGGCCGATATCTCAAAAAATCCAGACCAGATTGCGGAAGTTGCCGCCGAACTTAGAGCCTCCGTTGAAGAGATGAGCTGGCTCCAACGCGATATCACTCAAAGATGGAGGCGCAAAGACATTAGCAACCGCGCGACCCAAATGGAGGAGCATCGAATAAAAATTGACGGCGAGGGCGTTGAACATATCGAGTTGGCGCAAAAGTTCTCAAGCAGCTTGACTGCACCACTTGAGCAAATGGCACCCATGAGTCTTTTTTATTGGAGGGATGAGTACGGCGAACACAGCTACTACACCAGCGATCTTGAATTCTCAGTTGAAAGTCAAAAAATAAAGAGTTGAAAAGACCGCCTTTTTGTCGTTCAAGCCGGCGCCTCGTCGCGGCTCAGCTTAAGCCCTACAAGGCACATTACAGCCGATAACTACGCCAGTGTTTCAACACCCATCTCCAAAACAGGGGGCAGAGTGCACTTCCATGCTCTTTTACTACCGATCTGACCTTTGGCGGCCGCCAGATTCGTTCTGGGCCGGCTCGACGGCCAAGCTGACGTTCAATCGCCTCGCGGAAACGGTCGTTGCCCAGCGCGTATTGCCGCTGCAAGTTGAGGCGGATGGCCGCTGTCTCGCCTGGGTCGATCGCATCCAGCACGAAGCGGCGATAGTGGTCTGAGCGCTGGCCGGCCGGGCAATGGCTAGATAGCTCGCATGGGGTTGTAACAGCGCGTCAGCCTGCCCGACGCCATTGCAGGAATGGCTCGACCTACGGTAGTCCGCTGGATCGGCAACCATGCCAGCCCGCACCGGATTGAGTTCTACGTAGCGATAACAGCGAAGCAGATAGATTTCGTCTTGAACTGGTCACGACTTGTAGCGATCTTCCCACAATGTACCGGTACGATGGTATTGCGTGTTGATGTAGCGCACGTAGCGGCGACCAAGCGACTGCATCAGCGTCGGTGCCGTACCGGGCTGTTGGCTGGTGAGCAGCAAATGCACATGATTGGTCATCAACACGTAAGCATGCACCGCAATGCCGAGCTTGAGTGCCAGTTCGTGCAGGTCCTGCAAGTAGCGTATACGATCGATGTCGGCAAAGAAGCACGGTTGTCGATCATTGCCCCGCTGCACGATATGCTGAGCGACGTATGGAAGATCCAAACGAGGACGACGTGGCATGTGCGATCGTTCCCGCTGAGGTGGGATCAGCTTCGTGCTTTCGAGCAATCCTTCGCATCGGGCAACGTCCAGACTCTGTGTAGGGAAAGTGCACTCTGACCCTGGTTTTCCTGGTTTTCTGCCGGCCCTTCGACGTTTCTCCGCTCTGAACCAGAGCCAGCGTGGCGCCGCCCAATGATGCTCTAGTCGACTACACCTTTGTGCTGGAACAGGGTAAGTGCACTCGATAGGTGCACTTTACCCCTGATTTTACGTTGTCACGCCCGGCAGCAAAGCGGCCTATTCGTCGCTACATTCCTTCGCGTCTTTGATTTCGACCGGAGTCAGCGCGACGCCGTCGCTGGTTTCGCTGATCCTGGAGATGGTGAGATGGCAGGTTTGGCGCGAGAGATCCAGGGAAACTTCGTAGTCCTGGCCTTTTTCGGGAACGAAGGACACGCCGAAATCCTTGCAGCGGCTCGAAATGCCGATCGGGCCCGTGGTTTCGTAATACGAGGCGTGAATGGCGATGGGCTCGCCGGCGGCAATGGCGTATTCACGATAGAACGCCTTGGCCAGGATGCCGCTACGTTGCTTGAGGTTGGTGACATTGGGAGTGACCGCCATTCCCAGGGAAATGTTCTTCTTGCTGCCGAAGGCACCGCTGAAGCCTCTACTGGAGGGCGTTTCGGTTTCAGCATCACCGCCATAGCACATGGCGTTGCGATAGAACTCCAGGCCAATCGCGGCCTGCCCGAAGAAACGGATCCGCGCCTGGTTGTCCGGGTTGACCCGTGCCTGCTCGCCCTCGTCGTCGAAGGGGATGGCTGCGGCAGGACAAGCTGCCGCGAAAAGCGCCGTCAGCATAAAAAGTTTGGGGAGGAGTTCCATTCTGACCTCATCGTGGCTTCAGATGGCAATAGCGGCGGCTGGCGGAGTTTCTGAAGCTGTTTGATCGTTCCGGTGACCTGCCCCCGCTGAGCCGTACCACGTGAAGCTGTAAAGTCCGTCAACTATGAGGACGGATATGAAGAAGAGTCGTTTCACCACCGAGCAGATCATCGGGTTCATCAAGCAGGCGGATGCCGGGATGGCGGTGGCTGAGCTGTGCCGCCAGCACGGCTTCAGCCCGGCCAGCTTTTACCAGTGGCGGGCCAAGTACGGCGGCATGGAGGCCGAAGACGCGAAGCGCCTGAAGGAGCTGGAGCAAGAAAACAACCGCCTGAAGCGGTTGCTGGCCGAGGCGCACCTGGACATTGAGGCGCTGAAGGTCGGGTTCGGGGTAAAACGCTAGCCCCGCAACGCAAGCGCGAGGCAATCCGGCGCATGTGCGAGCTGACGTCGATCAGCGAGCGCCGGGCTTGTCGCCTTGCGGGGATCTCCCGCGATGCTTTCCGCCACGCGCCGAGGCCCACGCCGGCGACGCAAACCCTGTCGGCCAGGCTGGTCGAACTGGCGCAGGCGCGTCGTCGCTTCGGCTATCGCCGCCTGCACGACCTGCTGCGCCCGGAGTTTCCGCAGGTGAACCACAAGAGGATCTACCGTCTGTACCGCGAGGCGAAGCTGAGCGTGCGCCGTCGCAAGAAGGCCAAGTTCCCGGCGGCACAGCGGCAGCAGCTGCGGCCAGCGCGGCATCCCAACGAGGTAATCAGCATGGACTTCGTCTTCGACCAGTTGGCCAGTGGCCGCCGCATCAAGTGCCTGACCGTCGCCGACGACTTCACCCATGAATGCGTTGACATCGCGGTGGACCATGGCATCAGCGGGGCCTACGTGGTGCGTGTGCTGGAGCAGATCGCCTGCTTCCGCGGCTATCCCCGCGCGGTGCGCACGGACAACGGCCCGGAGTTCACCAGCCGCGCCTTCATCGCTTGGGCACAGCAGCATGGCATCGAACACATCCTGATCGAACCCGGCAAACCCATGCAGAACGGCTACATCGAGAGCTTCAACGGCAAGTTCCGCGATGAATGCCTCAATGAACACTGGTTCCCGACGCTGCTGCACGCCCGCACCGAGATCGAGACCTGGCGACGGGAATACAACGAGGAGCGACCGAAGAAGATCTTGGGCGGCCTGACCCCGGTCGCCTATGCCCAACAGCTAGCGGCCAAAGCCGCTACGATGAAACCCGGACTCTAAAGAGTCCCGCTACTGAAAGCGGGGGGACGTCGCTGGGAGAAAAACAGCGCGCGAAGTATACCGGGCCGTGGCCGCCGGCGCGGCGGCGAGCGGGTGTCCGCCCGCTCACCCCGGCTTAGCCCGGGCGATGGATAATCGCCGCTCCCCCACTCCACAGGATTCCCCGCATGGGCCACTGGACCACCCTCGACACCGCTCACGGCCAGGTTTCCGCCTGGCACGCCCTGCCCGAGGGCGCGCCGCGCGGCGGCCTGGTCGTCATCCAGGAGATCTTCGGGGTGACCGACTACATCCGTGAGGTCGCCGATCGCTACGCCGCGCACGGCTACGAGGTGCTGGCGCCGGCACTGTTCGATCCGGTCGAGAAGGATGCGCAACTGGCCTACGACCAGGACGGCGTGCGCAAGGGCCTGGAACTGGTCGGCGCGCTAGGCTTCGACCGCGCGCTGGACATCGTGCAGGCGGCCGCGCAGGCGCTGGCGCCGGCCGGCAAGGTCGGCACCCTGGGCTACTGCTGGGGCGGCAGCGTCGCGCTGCTGTCGGCGCTGCGCCTGGGCCTGCCCTCGGTGAGTTACTACGGCGGCCGCAACACCCAGTTCCTGGACGAAACGCCGAAGGCGCCGGTGCTGTTCCACTTCGGCGCGCAGGACGGCAGCATCCCGGCCGAGTCGATCCAGCAGCACCGCGAAAAGCTGCCGCAGATGCAGACCTTCGTGTACCCGGCCGGCCACGGCTTCGATCGCCACGTGGACCCGAACCACTACGACGCCGACAGCGCCGAGCTCGCCCGCGAACGCAGCCTGGCGTTCCTCGCCGAGCACCTGGGCTGAGCCGCGGCGTGGCCGACTTCGTCCTCGACCCGCGGCTGCAGGCCGACAGCGCGTTCGTCGCCGACGGGCCGCTGTCGCAGGTGCGACTGATGGACGACGCGCGCTTCCCGTGGCTGCTGCTGGTGCCGCGGGTGGCCGAGGCCAGCGAATGGATCGACCTGGACGGCGGCCAGCAGCGCCTGCTGCTGGCCGAGATCAACCAGCTCTCGCAACTCCTGCGGCACGAACCGGGCGTGCACAAGCTCAACATCGGCGCACTCGGCAACGTGGTGCGGCAACTGCACGTGCACGTGCTGGGCCGGCACCCCGGCGATGCCGCGTGGCCTGGCCCGGTGTGGGGCAGCGGCACCGCACAGCGCCTGCCGCCCGAAGAACTGCAGGCGCGTGTTGCGGCGTGGCGCCAGCGGCTACGATAGGCGCCCTTTTTGCGGAAGCCGCGCCTCCATGAAATCCAATGTGATCGCCGCCATCGTGCTGATCGTGATCGGCCTGGTGTTCCTGGCCAACAACCTGGGCTGGACCAACCTGAGCCTGGGCCGGCTGATCGCCACCTGGTGGCCGGCGATCCTGGTCGCGGTCGGCGTCGGCATGCTGTTCGGCCGCGGCAAGTAGGTGGGGCCGGGATTGGGGATTTGGGAGTGGGGATTCGCCTGGGCGATCCCCACCCCGCTACTGCGTCGCGATCGCTGGCTCAGCGGCGGACGTTGACCACGCGGGTGCCGGCGATCAGGTCGTGCAGGCAGCGCTTGTCCTGGCGGAAGATGAACAGCGCGTCCACCAGGGCGTAGATGCCGCCCACGATCGGCACCAGCGAGATCGCCTGGGTCGACAGATAGCGCAGCGCGATCAGGCGCCAGAACGGCGGCTGCCCACCGTCCAGGTCGGCGATGCGGATCCACAGCAGCTTCTTGCCCCAGGTCTGGCCGGTCTTGGCCAGCGGGTAGCCCTGCACCAGCAGGAAGATCACCATGCCCAGCACGCCGTAGCCGAGGGTGGTCAGGAACGGCACCTGCACGCCGCTGCGCGCGGCCTCCATGACCTTGCCGAAATAGCCGGTCAGCGCCGCCACCGGCAGGAACGTCGCCAGCGAGATCACGCCGTCGATCAGCGCCGCGCCGAGGCGCTCGCCGCGTCCGGCCAGGGTCTCACCGTCGGCGATGCCCGGCAGCGCGGGCGGCAACGCCGCGTCGGGGGCCTGGTAGGGATTGGGGTCGTTCATTGCGCGCTCCTTGTGCTGTCGGAAAGAAGGGAGTGGGAGATCAGGTCTTGGGCAGGGTCACGCCGGTCTGGCCCTGGTACTTGCCGCCGCGGTCCTTATAGCTGGTCTCGCAGACGTCGTCGGCATCGGACTGGAAGAACAGCATCTGCGCCACGCCTTCGTTGGCGTAGATGCGCGCCGGCAACGGCGTGGTGTTGCTGAACTCCAGGGTCACGTGGCCTTCCCACTCCGGCTCCAGCGGGGTGACGTTGACGATGATGCCGCAGCGCGCATAAGTACTCTTGCCCAGGCACACCACCAGGGTGTCGCGCGGAATGCGGAAGAATTCCACCGTGCGCGCCAGCGCGAAGCTGTTGGGCGGGATGATGCACTCGTCGGCCTCGATGTCGACGAAGCTCTTGGGGTCGAAGTGCTTGGGGTCGACGATGGTCGAGTTGATGTTGGTGAACACCTTGAACTCGCGCGAGCAGCGCACGTCGTAGCCGTAGCTGGAGGTGCCGTAGCTGACGATGCGCTGGCCGTCGACCTGCTTGACCTGGCCCGGCTCGTAGGGCGCGATCATGCCGTGCTGTTCGGACATGCGGCGGATCCAGCGGTCGCTCTTGATGCTCATGGGGGTTCCTGATGCCGGTGGCGGCGGCCGCAGCCTGCGCGCCGGGAGCGCGGCCGACCGATGGGGCCGGCCGCAATGACCGGCGATTCTAGCCGGTCGCGGGGCGTTCGCGGCAGGCGCCGCGCGCCGCTCAGCGCAAGGCCGCGGAGATCGGGATGGCGGCGCGCGGGCGCTTGCGCAGTTCCTCGGTCAGGCGCTGCGCTGTGGCCAGGTAGGCCTGCGCCGCGGCCGAGTCCGGTGCCGCGGCCACCACCGGGGTGCCGGCGTCGCCCTGCTCGCGGATCGCGATCGCCAGCGGCAGCGACCCCAGCAGCGGCACGCCGTACTGTTGCGCCATGCGCTGGCCGCCGCCCTCGCCGAACAGGTGCTCGACATGGCCGCACTGGCTGCAGGTGTGCACCGCCATGTTCTCGACGATGCCCAGCACCGGCACCTCGACCTTCTCGAACATCTTCAGCGCCTTCTTCGCGTCCAGCGTGGCGATGTCCTGCGGGGTGGTGACGATCACCGCACCGGCCACCGGGATCTTCTGCGCCAGGGTCAGCTGGATGTCGCCGGTGCCGGGCGGCAGGTCGATCAGCAGGTAGTCCAGGTCGTCCCACAGGGTGTCGGCGAACAGTTGGGTCAGCGCCGAGGTCGCCATCGGGCCGCGCCATATCATCGGCGTGTCCTGGTCCACCAACAGCCCGATCGACATCGCCTCGATGCCGAAGGCGCGCATCGGCTCGATGCTCTTGTCGTCCGGGCTGTCCGGGCGTCCGCTCAGGCCGAGCATGGCCGGCACACTGGGGCCGTAGACGTCGGCATCCAGCACGCCCACGCGCGCGCCCTGGCGCTGCAGGGCCAGGGCCAGGTTCACGGCAGTGGTGGATTTGCCCACCCCGCCCTTGCCGGAGCCCACGGCGATGACGTTGCGGATGCGCGGGTGCGGGGCGAGCTTGGGCTGGACGGCGTGGGCGGGGAGACGCGGGCGATCGGTCATCGGAAAACTCGACAAAGGCTAACGTCGCAGCCTGCGGCGGGGCGCGCGGCTGGACGTGAAGAAAGACAACGGTCCACGACGTGGCCACCGCTGCAGCGGCAGTGTCGCGGACCGGACAGACCCATGACTATACAAGCGTGCCGGCGCCGGGACCCGCGCAACCGACAGCGGAGGCCGTGGGCATCGTGCCCAATGGCGGCTGGCGCAGAGCGTTGTCGCCTGTCGCTCGGCGACGATCGCGCCGGGGACGCAACGCTGCCCACTGTCTCCCGGAGACGCTCGATCCCCTGAAACGCCTGCCAAGGGGCTGCGGATGCGGTGTCCGATCACGCCTGCAGCGCAGCACGCACACACACCCGCCCTGCCTGGCACGCCGGCGAGCGGTGCAAGCCGGAGCGGCATCCGCACGCCCGCCAAGCGGCGCTCGCGCCCGGAAAGCTGCATCGAATCAGAGGTTTTCACGCCTCGCCGTGCCCGATCGGACACATGGCGCGGATTCCCTACAGGAAAGCCGCTGCAAAAACATGTCATGTAACGAAAATTTTTCGTTACTTTTCCGATTTGTTCATGCTACGGTCAAGAAACGTGAAACGGACCTCACACTCTCTATACGTACCTGTCCAGGAAGGGACCCGGGTACTGCACATGCATCTAGGGGAAATTTGTCAATGTCAGTCAAAGCACCGACTCCAAAGCGGAGTCTTCTGGTCGTTGCTGTGTCAGCCATTCTGGCCCGCCCGCCGCATCGGCGCTGGCGCAAAGCCAGACCCCGAGCGAGGAATCGGAGACGGAACAACTGACCGAGGCCACCGGCGCCAAGGCGCGTACCCTTGAGAAGGTGACGGTGACCGGTTCGCGCATCCAGCGCACCGAGGTCGAGGGCCCCTCGCCCGTCACCATCATCTCCGCCACGCAGATCGAGCGCGAAGGCTTCAACACCGTCTTCGACGCGCTGAGCACGCTCACCCAGGCCTCCGGCTCCACCCAGAACGAGCTGTTCCAGGGCGGCTTCACCCCTAACGCCAGCGTGATCAACCTGCGCGGTCTCGGCCCCGGCCGTACCCTGCTGCTGATCAACGGCCGCCGCGCCGCGGACTATCCGCTGCCCTACAACGGCCAGAGCAACTTCGCCAACTTCGGCAACATCCCGGCCGCGGCGGTCGACCGCATCGAGATCCTCGCCGGCGGCGCCTCGGCCATCTACGGCTCCGACGCGGTCGCCGGCGTGGTCAACGTCATCCTCAAGACCAACTACGAGGGCGACCTGGTCAAGCTGCGCGGCAGCACCCTGACCCGCGGCGGCGGCGACACCGGCGACTTCCAGTGGATCGGCGGCAAGACCGGCGACCGCTGGAGCCTGACCTACGCCTTCGAGTACACCGCCGGCGAGCCGCTGTACGGCTACCAGCGCGACTTCATGGATTCGTCGCTGGACAACCCGTTCCCGCCGGCCTTCGTCGGCATCCAGCCGACCGGCACCATGCGTGTGCGCCGCCGCACCGGCTCGACCACCAACTCCTACTTCGCACCGCCGGCCGGCGCCTGCGAACAGTTGGGCGACGAGTGGGTGCGCTGGAACTACCGCAGCGCCAGCGCCGCCGGCGCCATCACCAACCTCGGCCAGGCCTGCGGCACCTTCAAGGATCCGGCCTACCAGACCATCCGCAACGAGAACAACGACCTGTCCGGCTACGCCTACGGCACCTTCGATTTCGAAGGCGGCATGCAGGGCTGGGCCAGCCTGCAGGCCTGGTCGTCCGAGTCCAAGTACACCTCGGGCACCCAGTTCTGGTCCGGCCGCACCAGTGGCGCGCTGTGGTTCGATCCGGGCTTCAACGCGCTGGTCGACGCGCAGCGCGTGTTCGCCCCGCAGGAAGCCGGCGGCGTCGAGCACCTGATGGCGCGCAACAAGGAGAAGTCCTACGACTTCGCCGCCGGCCTGCGCGGCAAGCTGGGCGACCGCTTCGACTGGGACCTGACCCTGTCGCGCGCCGAGTACAAGGTGAAGGTCGATCGTCCGCGCCTGATGGCCTCGGCGGTCAACGACTACTTCCTCGGCCAGCAACTGGGCACCCGCGTGGTGGGCGGCGTCACCTATCCGGTGTATCGCCTGAACCAGCAGCGCTACTACAGCGCACTGACCCCGGACCAGTTCGCGGCGTTGAGCACCACGGTCAAGACCGACGCCAACTCGCACGTCAACCAGGGCAGCTTCGTGCTCTCCGGCGACCTGTTCGAGCTGCCGGCCGGCGCGCTGGGCTTCGCCGGCGTGGTCGAAGCCTCGCAGCAGGAATACAAGCTCAATGCCGACCCGCGCATCCTGCCCGACTACACCGGCACCGACCGTCCGTACAACCTCACCGGCACCGGCGGCGGCGGCAAGCGCGACCGCTACGCGCTGGGCGTGGAGCTGTCGATTCCGATCCTCAGCTCGCTGAAGGCGCACCTGGCCGGACGCCTGGACAAGTACGACGACGTCACCGCGGTGGACGACGCCAAGACCTGGAACGCCGGCCTGGAATGGCGTCCGCTGGACAATCTGCTGTTCCGCGGCTCCTACTCCACCAGCTTCCGCGCGCCGGACCTGCACTACGTGTTCGCCGATCGCAGCGGTTCGTTCTCCAGCATCTTCGACACCCGTCGCTGCCTGGAAAGCGGCCGCGCCGCGGCGCAGTGCCCGACCTCGGACACCACGGTGAACTACACCGCGTACGGCGTGCGCCAGGGCACCACCAACCTCTCCGAGGAAACCGGCACGTCGTGGACCGCCGGCTTCGTGTGGGACGTGCTCGACGGCCTGTCGGTCACCGCCGACTACTACGACATCCGCCTGAAGAACGTGGTGGCCGACATCACCTCCACCTACATCCTCGACGGCGAAGCCGGCTGCGTGACCGGGCTGACCCGCAACCGCAACCCGTTCACCCTGGGTGCGCCGGGCTCGGCGTTCTGCAACGACATGCTGTCGCGGGTCACCCGCCTCAACGCGCCGGGCACGCCGAACGACGGCCAGATCACCGAGATCCGCCGCGGTCCGATCAACCGCGCCTTCCTCGGCACCAAGGGCATCGATGCGTCGCTGGACTACCGCCTGGACACCGACCGGCTGGGCGACTTCCGCTTCCAGGTGGGCTACTCGCACACCCTCGAGCAGAAGTCGGCCGAGTTCAAGGGCGATCCGATCCTCGATTACCGCGACGACCTGGGCAACTTCGACTTCCGCAGCCGCATCCGCACCACCGCGACCTGGCAGAGGAACGACTGGCAGGCGGCGGTGTTCATGATCCGCTACGGCAGCCTGCCGAACTGGCAGGAGACCGGCCGCATCGCGCCGTACTTCATCTGGAACGCGAACGTGGGCAAGAAGCTGACCGACAAGCTGACGGTCAACTTCTACGTCAACAACGTGTTCGACAAGACGCATCCGAAGGACAGCGGCTACAACACGTATCCGTACTTCTGGCGCGCCTACAGCCCGTACGGCCGCGAAGTGGCGGCGGAGTTCCAGTACCGCTTCCGCTGAGCAGCACCACGCGCACCGGAGGTCAGCGAGAGCCCGGCATCGGGCTCTCGCTGTGTTCAATCACGCAAAAAGGATTCTCGTGAAACGACTCGTTGCTTTCTGCGCGCTGGGGCTGTGCCTGCACGTCGGCATCGCCGCGGCCGCTCCCCCGCCCATTGCGGATTTCGTCAAACGTCCCACCTACAGTGCGGTGAAGATTTCGCCGGACGGCGAATACCTGGCGCTGACCGTGGACCGCGGCGAGCAGGACGTGCTGACCGTGCTCGGCACGCGCGACCTCAAGCCGATCAAGGTCAACGTGCTGCCGGACGGCAAGAGCGTCGGCGCGTTCTACTGGACCGGCCGCAAGCGGCTGCTGTTCACCGCGGTCAAGAAGGTCGGTTCGTTCGAGCGGCCGATGGGCACCGGCGAGTGGTTCGCGGTCGACGCCGACGGCGGCCAGCCGCGCACCCTGATCGAATACGGCACCCAGGGCGTCACCCAGCGCGGCAAGAGCGTGGGCCGCGAATCGTTCTCCCTGCTCGACACGCTGCGCGACGACGAGCAGAACGTGGTCATGCAGGTGCGCTACCCGCGCTCCTCGGAAGGTGCCGGCACCGAAGTGGTGATGATCGACACCCTCAGTGGGCGGCGCAAATCGCTGGGCCGCGCGCCCAAGGCGAACTGCTCCATCGCCCTGGACGCGACCAAGCAGCCCGCCTTCGCCACCTGCCAGAGCGACAAGGACGAGGACACCGGCTACGACAGCCACAGCGAGGTGTACGCGCTGAAGGACGGCAAGTGGGAGCTCATCAACGCCAGCAAGGCCGATGGCGCGCGCCTGGACATCGCCTGGTCCACCGCCAACGGCCGCGTCTATGCCACCCGCGACGACGGCAAGGCGCCCGGCGCGTTCGGGTATCTGGATCCGCGCAGCGGCGGCTTCGTCGCCCTGTTCCAGGACCCCACCAGCGAGGTGGCGCGCACCATCACCGCCACCGACGGCTCGGATACCGCGCTGGCGGTGGTCACCGAGGCCGGCGCGCCGCAGGTCAAGCTGATCGACGAGGCGCATCCGGACGCAGCGTTGTACGCCAGCCTGGCCGCGGCCTTTCCCGGCCAGTACGTCGACTTCGCCAGCGCCACCCGCAATGGCGACACCATCGTGGTCAGCGTGCGCAGCGACCAGAATCCCGGCGAGCTGTACCTGTACGAGCGCGCCACCTGCAAGGCGCGCTTCCTGATGAAGAGCCGGCCCTGGATCGATGCGGCGAAGATGGCCACGATCACGCCGATCCAGTTCACCGCCCGCGACGGTCTGCGCATCCATGGCTACCTCACCGTGCCGGCCGGAGCGCAGGCGAAGAACCTGCCGCTGATCGTCAACGTGCACGGCGGACCGATGGGGCCGCGCGACAACTGGGGCTTCCATTCGGAGGCGCAACTGTTCGCCAGCCGCGGCTACGCCACGCTGCAACTCAACTACCGCGGTTCCGGCGGCTTCGGCAAGGCGTTCATGGACCGCGCCTACGGGCAGTGGGACGGCGGCATCATCAACGACATCGTCGACGGCACCCAGTACGCCATCCAGCAGGGTCTGGCCGATCCGGCGCGGATCTGCATCTACGGCGGCAGCTTCGGCGGCTACGCCGCGATGATGGCGCCGGTGCGCGCGCCGGGGCTGTTCCGCTGCGCGTTCGGCTACGTCGGCATGTACGACGCCAAGATCCAGTTGCGGCTCAGCGACACCAGCAAGAGCGAGAGCGGCAGGCGCTATCTGCTGCGCGCCTTCGGCAGCACCAGTGCCGAGCAGGAGCGGATGTCGCCGATCAACCACGTGCAGGCGCTGACGCTGCCGATCTACCTCGCCGCCGGCGCCCGCGACGACCGCTGCCCGCCGGAGCACACCGAGGCGCTGGCCAAGGCGCTGCAGGCGGCCGGCAACCCACCCGAAGGCATGATCGTGCAGTCCGGCGAAGGCCACGGCTTCTACAAAGAAGACAACAACCTCAACCTCTACACCCGGATGCTGGGGTTCTTCGACGCGCACCTGGGCGGTTCCGCGGCACGACCGAGCGCATCCGTGCAGGCCGGCGCGCCCTGACGCTGGCGCAGACAACGCCACGGCGCGCCGCCGTGGCACGCGCGGCGCGCTGCACGCGCCGCGCCTTTCCCTCGCCCTGGTCGCCATGCCAGGGTTCTTTTTTTCTTGCCGCTACCGTCCGCCGCCGCTCAACCGCGCAACAACGCCATCGCTGCATTGTGGCCGGGCGCGCCGGTCACGCCGCCGCCGGGGTGGGTGCCGGAGCCGCACAGGAACAGACCGGGAATCGCACCGCGGTACGCCGCCTGGCCGAGCATCGGCCGTGCACTGAACAACTGGTTGAGGCTCAGCGCGCCGTGGAAGATGTCGCCGCCGATCAGCCCGAAAGTGCGTTCCAGGTCCAGCGGGCTCAGCACCTGCCGGCCCAGCACCGAGGCGGCGAAGCCCGGCGCGTAGCGCTCGACGGTGGCGATCATCAGGTCGGCGACCTCCTCGCGGTGCGCGTCCCAGCTGCGCCCGTCCGGCAACTGCGGCGCGACGTGCTGGCAGAACAGGCTGGCCACGTGCTGGCCGGGCGGCGCCAGGCCATCGTCCAGGGTGCTGGGAATCAGCAGTTCGACGATCGGTTCGCGCGACCAGCCGTGCCGGCGCGCGTCGTGGTAGGCGCGGTCCATGTAGTCCAGGCTTGGCGCCAGCACGATGCCGGCGGTGAGATGGTCGCCCGGCCCCGGCAGCGCGCTGAAACTGGGCAGCCGCGACAGCGCCACGTTCATGCGGAACGTGCCGGAACCGCAGCGCCAGTGCACCATGCGCTCGCGGGTGGCGGCCGGCACGTGCGCCGGATCGAGCAGGCGTTCGTACAGCAGCTTGGGATTGACGTTGGCGACCACGTGCCGCGCCCGCAGGCGCTCGCCCTGCTCGGTGACCACGCCGACCGCACGTCCGCCCTCGACCAGGATCTCGCGCACGCCCGTATCGGTGCGGATGCGCGCGCCGGCCGCAGTGGCCGCACGGGCCATGGCCTGGGTGATCGCACCCATGCCGCCCAGCGCATGGCCCCAGGCGCCCTTCACCCCGTTGCTCTCGCCGAACACGTGGTGCAGCAGCACATAGGCCGATCCCGGCGTGTACGGGCTGGCGTAGTTGCCGACGATGCCGTCGAAACCGAACAGCGCCTGCGCCGCGTCGCTCTCGAACCAGCGCTGCAGATACTCGGCGGCGGAGATGGTGAACAGGTCCAGCAGGTCCTGGCGCAGTTCCGCGTCCAGCGCGTGCAGGCGGCGCCCGAGGCGGCCGGCGCGCAGCAGCTCGGGCAGCGCCTGCAGCCAGCCGCCATCGGTGACGTTGGGCGGCGGCTGCAACGCCAGCGCGCGCAGCACGTCGGCGATGCCCTCCAGCCGCGCCTCGTAGGCCGGCAGGCGCGCGGCGTCGCGCGCGGAGAACCTGGCCAGTTCGGCCTGGGTGTGGCCGGCGCCGGTCAGCAGATAACGTCCATCCGGCAACGGCAGGAAGTTGTTGCGCCGGCGCGGCACGATGCGCAGGCCGTGCCCGGCCAGATCCAGGTCGGCGATTACCTTGGGCTGCAGCAGCGACACCGTGTAGGACGCCACCGAGTTGCGGAACCCGGGGTGGAACTCCTCGGTCACCGCGGCGCCGCCGACCACGCCGCGCCGTTCCAGCACCGTCACCTTCCAGCCGGCCCGCGCCAGGTAGGCGGCGCAGACCAGGCCGTTGTGGCCGGCGCCGACGATCAGGGCATCGCATGGCGGTTCGCGGGTCATGGCCGCATGGTAAGCCAGCGCCGGCGGGCCTGCCGACCGGCAGGCGGCGACGCCGTCCCGCGGCCCAATGGCCAGGGCCACCCATGACCTTCGACACCCCTGAAACCTGCAGTGGCGGCGTAGAGTCTCGCCACGGCCCGTGCGGGCCATTCCTTTATCCACGTCGGCCTGGAGCCTGCCTGTGACCCTTCGCAATCCCAAGATGCTGCTGTTGACCCTGGCCGTGAGCGCCGCGCTGACCGGCTGCAACAAGCCCGAGAGCGCCGCGCCCGCCGCCGACGCCGCCAAGTCCGCGCCGGCCGCTACCCCGGCCGCGGCGTCGACCGACCTCAAGCTCGACACCAGCAAGCTGCCGGCCTACAACGCCTTCAACGTCGACGACCTGGACGCCAGCAAGAACGCCTGCGACGACTTCAACGGCTACGTCAACGGCAAGTGGCTGGCCGCCAACGAGATCCCCAAGGACCGCAGCAGCTGGGGCGCGTTCTCGATCCTGGACGAGCGCTCGGTCGCGGCGCAGCACCAGTTGGCCGAACAGGCCGCCGCCGCGGCCAACCCGCAGGGCGTGGAGAAGATCGTCGGCGACTTCTGGTCCTCGGGCATGGACGAAGCCAAGATCAACGCCCAGGGCATCGCGCCGCTGAAGGCCGACCTGGCCGCGATCGACGGCCTCAAGGACGGCCCGGCGGTGGCCGAGTACCTGCGCCAGAGCGCGGCCAAGGGCGAGAACGGCCTGTTCGGCTTCGGCGCCGAGGCGGACTTCAAGAATTCGGCGATGAACATGGCCTACGCCATGCAGGGCGGCCTCGGCCTGCCCGACCGCAGCTACTACTTCGACGCCGACAAGCAGGACAAGCTCAAGGCCTACCAGGCGCACGTGGCCAAGGTGCTGGAGCTGGCCGGCGTGCCGGCGGACGACGCGGCCAAGCAGGCGCAGGACGTGGTGGCGCTGGAAACGCGCCTGGCCAAGGTGTCCAAGTCCAGCGAGCAGCTCTCGCGCGACGCCGAGCTGTCCTACAACCCGGTCACCCCGGCCGACGCCGACAAGCTGACCCCGAACTTCCCCTGGACCAAGTTCTTCGAGTCGCAGGGCGTGGCCGTGCCGGAGAAGTTCTCGCTGGCGATCCCGGCCTTCCATCAGGAAGTGAGCAAGGCGCTGGGCGACACCGACCCGTCGGTGTGGCGCGCCTACCTGCGCTTCCACACCGTGGACAGCGCCTCGCCGTACCTGAGCGACGCCTTCGCGCAGGAAAACTTCGCCTTCTACGGCAAGGAACTCAACGGCCAGGCCGAGATGAAGCCGCGCTGGAAGCGCGTGCTCGGTAGCATCAACGAGGGCGCCGGCGAGGCGATGGGCCAGATGTACGTCAAGGTCGCCTTCTCGGCCGACGACAAGGCCAAGATGCAGCAACTGGTCGAGAACCTGAGCCAGGCGCTGAAGGCGCGCCTGGAGAAGCTGACCTGGATGAGCGACGAGACCAAAGCCAAGGCCCTGGACAAGTGGAAGACCTTCACCCCGAAGATCGGCTACCCGGACAAGTGGCGCGACTACGCCAGCCTGAGCACCCAGCGCGACAGCTATCTGGACAACGTGCGCGCCGCCACCGCGTTCAACTACAAGTACAACCTCAGCAAGATCGGCAAGCCGGTGGACAAGACCGAGTGGGGCATGACCCCGCAGACGGTCAACGCCTACTACAACCCGCTGCAGAACGAGATCGTGTTCCCGGCGGCGATCCTGCAGCCGCCGTTCTTCGACCCCAAGGCCGACGACGCGTTCAACTACGGCGGCATCGGCGCGGTGATCGGCCACGAGATGACCCACGGTTACGACGACCAGGGCGCGCGCTTCGGGCCGACCGGCAACTTCGAGAACTGGTGGACCCCGGCCGACGCCAAGAAGTTCTCCGCGCTCACCGGCAAGCTGGTGCAGCAGTTCGACGGCTACGAGGTCGACGGCAAGCACGTCAACGGCAAGCTGACCCTGGGCGAGAACATCGCCGACCTGGGCGGCATCACCACCGCCTACGACGCCATGAAGAAGGCCACCGAGGGCAAGGACGACCCGAAGGTCGGCGGCATGAGCCGCGACCAGAACTTCTTCATCAACTGGGCCACCGTGTGGCGCACCAAGTACACCCCGCAGAACGCGATGGTGCGCCTGACCACCGATCCGCACGCCCCGGCGCAGTTCCGCGCGATCGGTGCGCCGTCGAACCTGGAGGCCTTCGCCACCGCGTTCCAGTGCAAGCCGGGCGCGCCAATGGTGCGCAGCGGCGACAAGCGCGTGGTGATCTGGTAAGCGACGGCGTCACTGCCGTCTCGCGAAAAGGCCCGGCTTGTCCGGGCCTTTTCTTTGCGTAGGCATCGGCCTGCGACGACGGCGGCGATGCCGACCGCCCTGACCGGCCACCGGCACCCCGTGCCTGCCGGCGTCGCTCGCTGAATCCGATGGGGACGTGGACGCGCATCATCGCCACAGTTGCACACCGCGGCTTGTTAAACTCCGCCGACTTTAATCCTGACCGGATGCGTTCCCGATGCCCAATGCCCGTCCGCTTGCCCTCGCCGTCGCCCTCGGCCTGATCGCCCTCGCCTCCGCCGCCGATGCCGCGCCCAAGAAGAAGCGCGCCGCCGCGCCCAAGGCCCCGCCGATCAGCGCCGCCTGCAGCGACTTCTACGACGACGCCAATGCCGACTGGCTGAAGCAGAACCCGGTGCCGCAGACCGGCGCGGTCACCGCGCTGGGCCAGCTGGCCGAGCGCACCCAGCAACAGCAGCGCGACCTGCTCGACGCCTCCATGCAGTCGCCGCAGAACGCGGTGCAGAAGGCGCTGGGCGATTTCTGGGCCAGTGGCCTGGACGAGGCCGCGGTGGAGAAGGACGGCTCCAACCCGATCGCGCCGCTGCTCGGCCGCATCGATGCGATCAAGAAGGCCAAGGACGTGCCGGCCTCGATCGCCGCGCTGCACCAGATCGGCATCCCGGTCGCGTTCAACTTCGGCGCCGACGTCGACCTGAAGGCGCTGGACCGCCACATCGGCTACTTCATGCAGGGCGGCATGGGCCTGCCCGACCCGGCCTTCTACACCCGCACCGACGCCGACACCATGGCGCTGATGGGCCGCTACCGCACCTACGTCAAGCAGATCCTGACCCTGACCGGCACCCCGGCCGACCGCCTCGAGGCCGACGCACAATCGGTGCTGCAGATCGAGACCGCGCTGGCGCGCAGCGCCAAGTCGCTGGCCGGCATCAACAACCCGTTCAACAACTATTCGCCGATCTCGACCAAGGAGTTGAACAAGCAGTACCGCAACCTGCAACTCGACGCCTTCCTCAAGGCCCAGGGCGTCAACGACGACCTGGTGTCGATGGCCGACCCGGACATGTTCAAGCAGCTCGACGGCATGATCGTCAGCATCAAGCCCGAGCAGTGGAAGGCCTACCTGCGCTGGCGCGTGGGCGATGCGATGGCGCCGTACCTGTCCAAGAGCTTCCGCGACGCCAGCTTCGAGTTCCGCGGCCGCGTGCTGCAGGGCCAGGTCGCGCCGCCGCCGCGCTGGGCGCAGGTGCTGGACGCGATCAACGTCGCCGCCGGCCCGATGCTGGGCCGCGAGTACGTGGCCCGCTACCTGTCGGCCGACACCCGCCGCCAGGCCGAGACCATCGCCGACCAGGTGCGCGACGCGCAGATCGCCGCGGTCAAGCGCAGCACCTGGCTGAGCGAGCCGGCGCGCACCGAGGCGCAGGCCAAGCTGGCCGCACTGAAGATCGAGGTCGGCGCGCCGCGCCGCGACCTCGACTACACCCTGCAGCCGATGGGCCGCGGCAGCTTCGGCGGAAACATGCTGATCGCCTCCACCTGGCGTCACCGCGAGGAGATGAAGCGCATCGGCAAGGGCAACGCCGACCGCCGCTGGGACGTGCTGCCGCAGCAGCCCGCACTGACCTACGACATCGCCCAGAACCGCCTGATCGTCACCGCCGCGGTGCTGCAGCCGCCGGTGTACGCGGCCGGCGGCGACGCCGCGACGCTGTACGGCGCCTACGGCGCGATGGTCGCGCACGAGTTGATCGGCGCCATCGACAGCAAGGGCAGCCAGGTCGACGCGCAGGGCCAGTTGCGCAACTGGTGGACCCCGGAAGACAAGAGCGCCTGGAACGCGCTGGCCGCCCGTACCGCCGCGCAGTACGGCGCCTACGACTTCCCGGGCGTGAAGGGCGCCAAGGTCAACGGCCCGCTGACCCAGGACGAGGACCTGACCGACATCGGCAGCGTCGAACTGGCCTGGCAGGCCTACAGCGCCGCGCAACCGACCGCCAACGAGGCAAGCAAGCAGGCGTTCTACAAGGCCTGGGCCGGCCTGTGGGCGCAGCAACTGTCGCCGAACGAAGCCGTGCAGCGGGTCACCGCCGACGTGCACGCGCCCGGCCGCTGGCGCACCAACGGCGCGCTGGCCAACCTGCCCGCCTTCGCCGCGACCTTCACCTGCAAGCCCGGCCAGCCGATGGTGCGCAGCGAGGCCGAACAGATTCACCTGTGGCCGTGAGCCGGTGCCGGCGCTAGCCGCCGGCCAGGCACACACAGCAAGACGGCGCGGGCAACCGCGCCGTCTTGCGTTCAGGAGTCGGGAAAACGTGCCGCCGGCGCCGCGCTTGCGGCGCGCAGCAGCCGCAGGCGTTTTCGCTCAGCGCACGATGCGCGGACGCGGCGGCTTGCGCTTGCCGAACGGCGGCTGGCCGCGCCAGTAGCGGATCATCAGCCAGCCGAACAGCATGCCGCCCAGATGCGCGAAATGCGCCACGCCCGGCTGCCAGCCGGTGAAGCCCATCAGCAGTTCCAGCGCGCCGAACACGATCACGAAGGTCCGCGCCTTCATCGGGATCGGCGGGAACAGCAGCACCACCCGCTGGTTCGGGAACAGCATGCCGAACGCCAGCAGCAGGCCAAAAACGCCACCCGAGGCCCCCATGACCGGCAGCGGCTGGCTGCCATTGCTCAGCATCCACCAACCGACCAGCAACTGGCACAGGCCGGCGCCGGCCACGCAGACCAGGTAGTAGGTCAGGAAGCGCTTGTTCCCCCAGGTCTGCTCCAGCGGCCCGCCGAACATGTACAGCGCCAGCATGTTGAACAGCAGATGCGGGAAGTTGCCATGCAGGAAGCCGTAGGTCAGCAACTGCCAGAGCTGGAAGTTCTGCCCGGGCGAGAACGCATCGAACGCGCCGATCGGCCACAGCATGAAGGGATCGAAGGTGTCCATGCCGAGCAGCATCTGCAGCAGGAATACCACGACGTTGCCGATCAGCAGCGCTTGGGTGACGGGCGGAAGTCTGGGAAACATGGTCGGGTCCGTGGCAACTGCCCCCATCATAGCCGCTCGCTAGAGGCTGCACTCCAACCAGCGCGGCGGCATTCCACGACCAACGCGCCTCTTCCAAGAAATATTGCGAGCGCGGTGCGCCGAAGAGACAGACGAGGGCGCGAGCGAAGCCTCGCGCAATCAACATGCAGCATGCGCTTCGCGCCCGTACCCTCACCCCAACCCCTCTACCGCAGGGAGAGGGGCTTGTACGTCCCTTCTCCCACCGGGAGAAGGTGCCCCGAAGGGGCGGATGAGGGTACGGGGCGCAGCCTCGTGCAGCGGAAACACCGCATGCGCTTCGCGCCCCTACCCTCACCCCAACCCCTCTCCCGGGGGGAGAGGGGCTTGGCGTTCCCTTCTCCCCTTGGGAGAAGGTGCCCCGCAGGGGCGGATGAGGGTACGGGGCGCAGCCTCGTGCAGTCGAAACACCGCTCGCGCTTCGCGCCCTACCCTCACCCCAACCCCTCTCCCGGAGGGAGAGGGGCTTGTACCTCCTTCTCCCTCCGGGAGAAGGTGCCCCGTAGGGGCGGATGAGGGTACGGGGCGCAGCCTCGTGCAGCGGAAACACCGCATGCGCTTCGCGCCCCTACCCTCACCCCAACCCCTCTCCCGGGGGGAGAGGGGCTAAGCCCTTCACAGCCGTCGTCTTCTGCGCTTCGAGACACGAGCCCCGCAGTTCTGGCGCACCTCGCTAGCGCGGCCCCCAGACCTCGGCATCGAGATCGCGCGCCGGCGCCGGCGCACGCTTCACCCGTCCGCCCTGCACCGCCACGCCTTCGGCGCGCAGGCGCTGACATTGCTCGCGATAGCCGCGCGAGCCTTCGGGAAAGGCGATGCGGCCGTCGCTGCGCAGCACCCGGTGCCAGGGCAGCGCGGCATCGGCATTGCCGCCGAGCAGACGCGCCACCAGCCGCGCGCGCCCCGGCAACCCGGCCAGCATCGCCACCTCGCCATAGCCGCGCACCTGGCCCGGCGGGATCTCCCGGATCGTCGCCAGGATCCGCGCGTGCGCCTCGGCGGCTGCCGTCGTCTCGACCGGCACCAATACCGTCGCTGCGAGCGGCCGCCGTGGACTCATGCCGGCCCCGCCCGCACTGGCCGCGACACCAGCAGCACCCCGCCCAGTACCAGCACGGTGCCGGCGATCTGCCACGGCCCCATTGCCTCGCCCAGCACCAGCACGCTGAGCACGATGGTGGAGACCGGGCCGAGCATGCCGATCTGCGACGCGAGCGCCGAGCCGATGCGCTGCACCGCCAGCATCGTCGCCAGCACGGGCACCGCCGTGCACAGCGTGCCGTTGAGCAGCGACAGCGCGTAGACCGGTGTCGGCAGGACCAGCGCGTGCAGCGGCCGCAGCAGCAGGAACTGGGCGATGCACAGCGCGCAGGCGACCAGGCTGGCGTAGGCGGTCAATCGCACCGCACCGACCCGCGCCACCAGTTGGCCGCTGCCGACCAGATAGGCCGCATAGGCCAGCGCGCTGCCGAATACCAGCAGGCTGCCCCAGGCGGTGCGCGCGCCGCCGATCTGCAGGTCGTGGCCGAACGCCAGCAACACGCCCAGGTAGCTCAACGCCAGCGCCCACAGCTGGCGCCGCTGCGGGCGCCGCCGCCACAGCAGTACGCCGATCAGCAGCACCAAGGTCGGGGTGAGATAGAGGATCAGCCGCTCCAGGGTCGCGGTGATGTAGGCCAGGCCCAGGAAATCCAGGAAGCTGGCCAGGTAGTAGCCGAGCACGCCCAGCGCGACGATCCGCCAACGGTCGCCCGCCTGCAGCGGCGGCGCGCGGCGCGCCGCCCACAGCGCCATCGCCGCGAAGCACGGCAGCGCCACCAGCATGCGCAAGGCCAGCAGGGTCACCGCATCGACGCCATAGCGATAGCCGAGCTTGACGATGATGGCCTTGCCCGAGAACGCGATCGCGCCGCCGGCGGCG
>NZ_NSGT01000082.1:0-11726 GCF_009192905.1 Xanthomonas sp. LMG 12459 | reverse complement strand
GCCGTCCTCGCGCACCGCCATCCGCGCGACCGCTTGCGCATGGCGGTGCGCGAGGACGGCCGCGACGCGGTCACCCACTACCGGCTGCGCGAGCGCTTCCGCGCCCACACGGCCCTGGAATGCCGCCTGGAGACCGGCCGCACCCACCAGATCCGCGTGCACATGGCGCACCTGAAGCACCCCATCGTCGGCGACCCGCTGTACGGCGGCCCGCTGAAGCTGCCCAAGGGCGCCAGCGAGGAGCTGATCGCCGAACTGCGCGGCTTCAAGCGCCAGGCGCTGCACGCCGAGACCCTGGAGTTCAAGCATCCGCTGAGCGGCGAGCCGGTCCGCGCCACCGCGGCGGTGCCGGCCGACCTGCAGCAGCTGATGGCCGCCCTGCGCGTGGATGCGCAGGCGGCCGCCGAGCGGGCGCGGCGCTGAGCATGGCCGAGAGCCCGGTTTCCCACGCCCTCGCGCGCGACTGCGTTTCGCGCGGCGGCCGGCGGCGCCAGGCTGGCGGCGTGTCGGCCGATGTGGGGCGAGGGCGCGGCCAATGAGCGACTTCGCCCTACCAGCCGACTGGCCGGCACCGCCGCGGGTCCACGCCCTGACCACCCTGCGCACCGGCGCCGGCGCCTCGCAGCCGCCGTTCGACCGCTTCAACCTCGGCAACCGCAGTGCTGCCGACGGCGACGACCCGGCCACGGTGCAGCGCAACCGCGACGAGTTGGCCGCGCGACTGGCGCTGCCGACGCCGCCGCACTGGCTGCGGCAGGTGCACGGCGTGCAGGTGCTGCGTTTCGACGGGCCGCCGCAGGGCGCCGGCATCAACGCCGAGCCGACCGCCGATGCCGCCGTCACCGCCGAGCCCGGTGTGGTGCTGGCGATCCTGACCGCCGACTGCCTGCCGGTGGTGTTCGCCGCCCGCGACGGCAGCGAGGTCGGCGCCGCGCACGCCGGCTGGCAGGGGCTGGCCGGTGGCGTGCTGGAGGCTACCGTGGCCGCGCTGCGTACGCCGCCCACGCAACTGCAGGCCTGGCTGGGGCCGGCGGCCGGACCGCAGCACTACGAGATCGGTGTCGAGGTGCGTGAGGCGTTCCTGCGCCACGATCCGGCCGCCGCGGCCGCATTCGTGGACACCCGGCCCGGCCACTGGCGGGTGGACCTGTACGCACTGGCGCGGCAACGCCTGGTCGCGGCCGGCCTGGCGCCGGACCGGATCCACGGTGGCGGCCTGTGCACCATCGCCGATGCGCAGCGCTTCTACTCCTATCGGCGCGACCGCCGCAGCGGGCGCATGGCGACCCTGGCGTGGATCGCGCCCTGACCCCGCCGCTGTTCGCGCAGCTGCTGGGGCCGGCGTTCGCGCAATTGCCGCCAGTGCTGCGCGCGCTGCACACACCGTCGTCGCAGTCGCGCTATGTCGGCCAGGCGATGGTCCAGCGCGGCCGCCACCCGCTGTTGCCGCTGTGCGCGTGGCTGGTGCGGCTGCCGCGTACCGGGCCGGCGACGCCGGTGGAGGTGGTGTTTCGCGCCGATGCCCGCGGCGAGCGCTGGGAACGCCGCTTCGGCACGCATGCCATGCCCTCGCGGCTGTGGCTGCACCGCGGCCGCCTGCGCGAGCGGCTGGGTGCGGTGGTGTTCGAATTCGCCCTGCGGATCGACGGCGCCGGCATCGAATGGCGCGCGGCGCGGGCCTGGGCCTTCGGCACGGTGCCGCTGCCGCGACGCTGGCTGGCCGGCGTGCACTGCCGCGAAGACCAGCGCGACGGCCGCTACGCGTTCGTGATCGCGGTGACGTTGCCGTGGATCGGCCCGTTCATCCGCTACGAGGGCTGGCTTGCGCCGGCCTGAGCCGCCGCGGGGTGCGGCGCCCGCGGCGTCGGAGGACATGGCCATCGTCGTATTCGACGGGGTCTGCGCGCTGTGCAGCCGCTGGGTGCGGTTCCTGCTGCGCCATGACCGCCGCGGCCGCTACCGGTTTGCGGCGATGCAGTCGCCGCGCGGCAGCGCGCTGTTGCGCGAGCACGGCCTGGATCCGGCCGATCCGCTGTCGTTCCTGCTGCTGACACGGCACGGTGCCTTGACCGATTCGGACGCGGCGATCGCGGTGATCGCCGGGCTCGGCGGCGTGTGGCGCAGCGTCGCGTCGCTGCGCCTGCTGCCGCGCCGCTGGCGCGATGCCGGCTACCGGGTGCTGGCGCGCAACCGCCATCGCTGGTTCGGTACCACGGCGCAATGTTTCCTGCCGGAGCCGCAACAGCGTTCGCGCTTTCTGGAGTGAGTACGACGCGCGCGGCGCGCGTGGTCAGCTGTTTCCTCGCGCGAGCCCATCGCCGCGGGTTCACAAGTGCCTGCGGTGGCCGTTCTTGACGGACGGGCCACCCACGCGATCGGACCGGCAACGATGGAGATTCCTCTGCTGCTTCTGCTGGCAAGCCGCTGGCAGCGGCGTCCGTCAGCCTCCTTGGCAGATAGCACCGTGGTGCCCCCCGTTTCCACGCTCCCACACCCGCCCGAGAGGAGTTTCGCTAT
The DNA here is from genome assembly GCF_009192905.1 of Xanthomonas sp. LMG 12459. Lineage (NCBI taxonomy): Bacteria > Pseudomonadati > Pseudomonadota > Gammaproteobacteria > Lysobacterales > Lysobacteraceae > Xanthomonas > Xanthomonas sp. LMG 12459. Next base: position 9,209 of record NZ_NSGT01000082.1, on the reverse strand, counting down.
GCCCAGTCCTACGCCTGCGCGGCTGATCGATCCAAGCAATCGCGTGTTCGGCACGATCGATATCAAGAACTACAGATTCGTCGGCGAGCAGCTGCCCAGTACCTACTACATGAGCGGAACGGGCCCGTTCATCCGCTTGCGTCCATTGCATCGATCCGGTTTCGCCATCTACGAAAGGCCGACGCGCGTGGTGGGGCTCTATGCGGGCGACTGGGACCGGGACGACACCTTCGCGCAGAACATCCAGAATGTGGCGCTGTATCGCGAACTCGGCGCAAGCGCGGCCGACATCGCCGCCAGCATCGAACGCCTGAAACTGGTCGCGCGTCGCACCGACGAGATCATCCAGCAGAATACCGCCCAGCCGCTGGAGTTGAACGACGCCGTCGTCTTCGTCAACGAGGGCGCCTTGGCCGGAACAGTGTGGGGCGGCGACAAGCAAAAGACCGGCAACGTGTACAAGCCGTTGAAGGTGGTCGATGCGACCGGCCCCAGCAGGAAGGCCCATGCCGGTCATGCCTTCGCCACGCGCGAGGCAGTGGAGCGGTTCTATGCCGATTACTACCCGCACGTGCTGGGGCAATTGATGCTGCTCGGGCAGGCCCAGCAATCCTTCGTTTCGCAAGCGCCCAATGGCGATGACGTCGTGACGGTGATCAATACCGACACCGGGTACTTTCCTCAGAGCGAGTTTCCCACCCGCGCCAGCCAGTTGCAGTTCCTGCTCCAGCAATTCATGCGCTTTGCCTGATCCTGGACGGGGCGGGCGGTCGTCGCGTGCGTCGCCTCAGTACGTACGGCGCAGCAGTGGGGTGACATTGCTGCCGCCCGGCCGCCCTTGTCCCGTCTCGATCCGGAACACCGCGACCGCCGCAGCCAGGCCGCCGGCCTGCTCCTCCATGCTGCGCGCGGCGGCGGTGGCTTCCTCGACCAGGGCGGCGTTGCGTTGGGTCACCTCGTCCAGTTGCGCCACGGTGCGGTTGACCTGTTCGATGCCGCTGGACTGCTCGCCGCTGGCGGCGCTGATCTCGCCGATCAGGCCGGTCACCCGCTGCACCGAACCGACGATCTCGTGCATGGTGGCGCCGGCGCGGTTGACCAGCGCGGCGCCTTCGCCGACGGTGCGCGTGGACGCTTCGATCAGGTCCTTGATCTCCTTGGCCGCATCGGCCGAGCGCTGCGCCAGCGACCGCACCTCCGAGGCGACCACGGCGAACCCGCGGCCCTGTTCGCCGGCGCGCGCCGCTTCCACCGCGGCGTTGAGCGCCAGGATGTTGGTCTGGAAGGCGATGCCGTCGATCACGCCGATGATCTCGCCGATGCGCTGCGAGGACGTGCTGATCGCGCGCATCGTCGCCACCACCTCGTCCATCACCTGGCCGCCGGAACGGGCGACCTCGCCGGTGTTCTGCACCAGGCCGTTGGCCTGCTGCGCGTTGTCGGCGTTCTGCTTCACCGCCGAGGTCAACTCTTCCATCGAGCTGGCGGTCTCCTCCAGGCTCGCCGCCTGCTGTTCGGTGCGGTCGGACAGGTCGGTATTGCCTGCGGCGATCTCCGAGGCGGCGCGGCGGATCGTGTCGGCCGACTCCTGGATCCCGACGATGATTTCGGTGAGCTTGGCGACGGTGCGGTTGGTGTCCTCGCGCAAGCGCGCGAACACGCCCTGCGCCTGGCCGTCGACGCGGTGGGTGAGGTCGCCTTCGGCCAGCGCCGCCAGCGCTCCGGCCAGTTGCGCCAGGTTGCTCTCCACCCCATCGGAAATGCGGTTGACGCCCTCGGCCAGCGACTTGAGGACGCCGTCCATCGCCGCGGTCTCGATGCGCTGGCTGAAATCGCCGTGCGCGGCCGCCTCGATCACCGTGGCCAGCGCCTGTTCGGCGTTGACCTGCGCGGTCACCTCTTCCCATTGCGCGATGGTGCCCAGGCGGCGGCCGTCGGCATCGTCGATCGGGCTGTACACGAAATCGATCTGGCGGCCGAAGAACGGCGCGCGCACGCGCTTGGAGCCGGTCAGCGCGCGCATGCGATCGATCGCCGCCTGGCTGTCCGGATAGATGTCGCCGATGCTGCCGCCGACGAACTGTTCGGCGCGGAATTCGGGGCGGAAGCGCTGCACGTCTGGTTCGATGGTCTTCAACATCTGCAGCAGCTTGCGGTTGGCGAAATGCACGCGACCATCGTCGTCGGCGATACGCACCATGGTGTCGAGATCGTCCAGCGCCTGGATCACGAAACGGCCGTGGCGCAGTTCCGCCTCGGTCTGCGCCTGGCGCGCCGCCAGCGCCTGTTGCGCGTTCTGCAGCGCACGCAGCAGCGCCACCTCGGCCGTGTCCCCGAGCACCTCCACACGCTGCTCGAAGCGGCCTTCGCCCAGCGCCTGCAGCGCCTGCGTGGCCTGCTCCAGGGCGCGCGGTGCGCTGCGTCTGCCGAGCCAGACCAGTGCCGCGGCTGCGGCCACGGCGACCAGCAGCGCCGGCAGCAACCGCGGCAATGCCGATCCGTTGGCTCCCACCATGCGGCCGACGTGCAACGCATAGCCGGCCAGCGCCAGCAGGACCAGGACATGGGACAGGGCAAGCAGCGCCGAACGCGGGCGCAGCCAGGAGGCGGTGGGGCGGAGAACGGCAGTTGGCGAGGGCATGGTCTGCACCGGCTGGGAAACAACGGGCAACGCCGCGAGGGCGGTGCGATCGCGTGGGGGTCGATCCAGTATCGGCATATCACCGCGCCGGCTTGATCGCCTTCACCTGCCGTTCGTCGGAAACTTTATATGGACTGAACGCCTAAGGCAGAGCGCCGAAGGCGTGATGATGTGCTGCGGCGCAGCAGGCGATCGACGCAGGGCCGCGCCTGGGACGCGGCGCGGGCGGCCGCAAGCGCGACGTGCATCCCGAAGCAGCGATCGCGCTGCGGTGGCCTCGGCAAGCAGATCAGCCGGCGCGGCGCGTGGCGGCTATGTTAGGCAAGGCAGCTAGTCGGGCCGAGACGGGACACGGAACACCGCGTCATGCCGCGCCATGGCGGATGGCGCATGGCCTGCAAGGCAGGATCGCACCGTGCGCTGGCGCTGCGCGCCGCGTGGTGCAACGCGTGTGCCGGGGCTAGCGCACGCTTTCCAGCGCCTGCAGATAGCGCTGGCGCCATGCGTTGATGTCGTGCTTGCGCAGGTGATCCATCATCGCCTGCCAGCGTTCGATGCGCTTGGGCTTGGGCAGCGACGCACCGGTGGCGATGGCGTCGGCCACGCCGTCCAGGTCGTGCGGATTGACCAGCAGCGCTTCCTTCAGTTCGTCGGCGGCGCCGGCCAGCAGCGACAGCACCAGCACGCCGGGATTCTCCGGATCCTGCGCGGCCACGTACTCCTTGGCCACCAGGTTCATGCCGTCGCGCAGCGGCGTCACCAGGCCGACCTGTGCGGCGCGATAGAAGCCGGTCAGGGTGGCGTGGGTGAAGTTGCGGTTGACGTAGCGCAGCGGCGTCCAGTCCGGCTCGGCGTGGCCGCCGTTGATGTGACCGGCGATCTGCTCGAGCTGGTTGCGCAACTGCTTGTATTCGGTGACGTCGCCGCGCGAGACCGGCGCGATCTGCAGGTAGGTGAGGCTGCCGCGCTGGTCGGCATGCCGTTCCAGGTAGCGCTCGAAGCCGAGGAAGCGTTCCGGCAGACCCTTGGAGTAGTCCAACCGGTCCACGCCGATCGCCAGCTGGCGATCGCGCAGGCTGCTGCGCAGATCGCGCACCGCCGGCTTGGACATCGCCGCGCGCGCCTGCTGCGCGATCAGTTCGGTGTCGATGCCGATCGGGAACATGGCCGCGCGGAACCGGCGCCCGCCCGGCGCTTCCAGCACGCCGTCCTTGATCACCTTGCCGCCGCCGAACAGGCGCACGTAGGCCTGGAAGCGGTCGACGTCGCGGCGGGTCTGGAAGCCGATCAGGTCGTAGGCGTAGAAGCCGGAGAACAGCCGTGCGTGGTCCGGCAGCGCCTGGATCAGGTCGGCAGAGGGGAACGGCACGTGCAGGAAGAAACCGATGCGGCAGCCGATGCCGCGCTCGCGCAGCAGCGAGGCCAGCGGAATCAGGTGATAGTCGTGGATCCATACCGTGTCGTCCTCGCGCAGCAGCGGCGCGAGCTTGTCGGCGAACATGGCGTTGACCCGGCGGTAGCCCTCGCGGGTGGCGCGGTCGTAGTCGACCAGGTCCAGGCGGAAGTGCAGCAGCGGCCACAACGTGCGGTTGGCGAAGCCGTTGTAGTACGCGTCCAGGTCGGCGCGATTCAGATCCATGGTGACGAAGCGGATATCGCCTTGGGTCTGTTCGTGCATCGCGCCGCTGTCGCCGCGCACGGTCTTGCCGCTCCAGCCGAACCAAACGCCGCCGCGCTCCTTCAGCGCCGCCAGCAAGCCCACCGCGAGGCCGCCGGCGCGGTTCTCGCCGGGCAAGGCCACGCGGTTGGATACCACCACCAATCTGCTCATGACGCCTCCTGCCAACTGCGCGACAAGCGCATGGCGGCGATGATCAGGCCGACATGCGAATAGGTCTGCGGGAAATTGCCCCAGGCTTCGCCGTTGTCGAAGGCCAGATCCTCCGACAGCAGGCCCAGGTGATTGCGCCGGGCGAGGATGCGCTCGAACAGCTCGCGCGCCTCCTCCTTGCGGCCGATCGCGGCCAGGGCGTCGATGTACCAGAACGTGCAGATGGTGAAGCTGGTCTCCGGTTCGCCGAAATCGTCCGGTGCCACGTAGCGGTACAGCGCATCGCCATGCTTGAGATCGCGGCCGATCGCCTCGACGGTGGCGATGAACCGCGGATCGTCCGGGGCGATGAAACCGATGTCGGCCAGCAACAGCAGCGACGCGTCCAGCCGGTGGCCGTTGAAGGTGTCGGTGAAGTGGCCCAGCTCCGTGCTCCAGGCCTCGGCGAGCACGCGTGCGTGGATGCGCTCGGCGCGCTCGCGCCAATACGCCACGCGGTCTTCCAGGCCCAGCCGCGCGGCGATCTTGGCCAGGCGGTCGCAGGCGGCCCAGCACATCGCGCTGGTGTAGGTGTGCACCTCGGCGCGGCCGCGGAACTCCCACAGGCCGGCGTCGGGCACGTCGTGCAGTTCGAACGCGCGCTCGCCCAGCGGCTCCAGGCGCAGGAAAGTGTGGGTGTCGCCAGGATCCTTCAGGCGCAGGTCGAAGAACAGCTGGGTGGAGGCCAGCACCACGCTGCCGTACACGTCGTGCTGCTTCTGGATCCAGGCCAGGTTGCCGCGCCGCACCGGGCCCATGCCGCGGTAGCCGGCCAGCGATTCGACCTCGTGTTCCTCCAGCGCCGCCTCGAAGCCGATGCCGTACAGCGGCTGCAGGCTGCCGTCGGTGGTGGCGATGTTGAAGATGTAGCCGAGGAACTGCTCCATGGTGCGGGTGGCGCCGAGCCGGTTCAGCGCGCGCACCACGAAGGCGGCGTCGCGCAGCCAGCAGTAGCGGTAGTCCCAGTTGCGCGGGGTGTCCGGCGCTTCCGGGATGGAGGTGGTCATCGCCGCGATGATCGCGCCGCTGTCCTCGTACTGGCACAGCTTCAGGGTGATCGCGCTGCGGATCACCGCGTCCTGCCAGTCCAGCGGCACCGACAGGTAGCGCACCCACTCGCGCCAGTATTCCTCGGTGCGTTCCTGCGCTTCCTGGATGTAGCCGGTCAGCGAGCGGGTCAGCGATTCGTCCACGCCCAGCATCAGGTTGACCGGGTGGTTGAGCACGAACGGCAGTTCGTCGCGGATGAAGCGCACCGGCACGTCGGTGGTCAGGCGCAGGGTGAAGTCCGGCAGCAGCCAGCGCACGTGGTTGCTGCCCCAGGTGCTCTCCGGCTGGCGCGCGCCCCAGTCGGCCAGCGGCCGCGCACGCACGCGGATGCGCGGGTTGCCGGCCAGCGGCCGCACCTGGCGGATGATGCTCACCGGGCGGTAGAAGCGGCCGTGGTTGCGCCAGCGCGGCGCGAAGTCGATCACCTCCACCGCGCCGCCGTGGGCGTCGCGCAACACGGTGCGCAGGATCGCGGTGTTGGCCAGGTAGTGCTGGTCGCTGTCGACGAAGTCTTCCAGTTCGATGCTGAAATCGCCGCCGGGATGCGCGCGCGGGGAGAGCAGGGCGCAGAACGCCGGGTCGCCGTCGAAGGCCGGCAGGCAGCTCCACACCACGCTGGCCTGTTTGTCGATCAGGGCGCCGAAGCTGCCGTTGCCGATGACGCCGAGGTCGAGATTGGGGGAACTCATGGAGCGGTCGGGTCCTTGTGCGGAAGCAGTGGGGGAAACGGCCACGGGGCGCGGACGGGCGGGCGTTGTGCTGGCCTCATCCGGCGTTATCGCGCAGCCAGGCGTGTACGCCGCGTGGATCGGGCAGCGCATAGGTGGCGACGCTGTCGGCGCGGGTGCCGACCAGCACGCTCCAGCCGCCGGCCTGGTTGGCCGCGGCGAAGCCGAATTCGTCGGTGAGATCGTCGCCGACGAACACCGGGCGGCGTCCGCGGAACGGCGGTTGCTGCAGCAGCGTGGTCAGCGCCACGCCCTTGTCGCTGCCTTCGGGCACGAACTCGACCACGTGGTCGCCGGGCTGCAGGCGGTAACCGGGCAGGTCGGCGATCTGTTCGTCGGCGAACGCCAGCACCGCCTCGGCCGCGCTGGGCGCCGCCCGCCAGTGCAGGGCCACGCTGGCGCCCTTGTCTTCGATCAGCACGCCCGGATGCGCCTGGCGCAGATGCGCGGCGCGCGCATGCAGCGCATGGAGAAAGTCGGAGGTATCGGCGGGAATCGCCGCCTGCGCGTCGGCGTCGCTGCGCAGTTCGTGGCCGTGCAGGCCGGCGGCGGGCAGCCACAGCGGCGCGAACAAGGCGTCCAGCTGCGTCAGCGGACGTCCGCTGACCAGCGCCACCGCGCCACCCAGGCGCTGGTGCAGGCGGCCGATCGCCTCACGCACCTCGGGCAGCAACTGCACCTGGTCGGGGCGTTCGGCAAAGGCGATGAGAGTGCCGTCCACGTCCAGGAACAATGCGCAGGCATCGTCCAGACGCGGCGGCGGCGGTCGGAGGGGGAGCGCGTCTGCCATCCGGCCATGATGGCGCAGCGGGCGTTAGCGTCAGGTGGATTGGGGGCCGGGAATCGGGAATGGGGAAACGGGAATGGGAAGAGCAAAAGCGGTGCCTGCGCGCGCTGCTGTTGCTTTTACCCATTCCCGATTCCCGTCTCCCCATTCCCAACACCTTCGTCAGAAGGTGTACCGCACCCGCCCGTAGTAGTAAGCGCCATTGCTGCCGATCGGCGAGAGCACGTCGTAGGGCAGGTTGCCGAAGTAGGCGATGTCCGGCTTGGAGCGGTCGGCGTAGGCGTCGGTGAGGTTCTGTCCGCCCACCGCCACGCTCCACTGCGGGGTGAGGTGGTATTCGACCTCGGCGTCGAGTTGCCACTTGGCGCTGTAGGTCTGCTCCGGGGCGAAGCCGCCGCCGAAGTCGAACACGCGGGTGGCGCTGCCGTAGCGGGTGACGCGGGTCTGCAGCGACCAGCGCGCGTCGCTCCAGTTCGCCGCCAGTTGCGCGCGGGTGCGCGGGGTCGCCTCGGTCAGGGTGTTGCGCTCCTCCACGCCGAACAGCACGTAGTCCGGATTCAGCGCCAGCAACTGCGCCGGCGTGGCCACCACGTTCTCCAGTTCGGTCTTGGCGTAGCTCCAGGTGCCGGTCAGCTGCAGTTGGCCCTGGCCCAGCGCCTGCCGCCAGTTGCTGACCAGTTCGGCACCGCGGGTGCGGGTGTCGGCGGCGTTGACGAAGAAGCTGGCGCTCTGCAGGCCGGTGATGCCGAAGCGCTGCGCGACGAAGTCGGTCAGGGCGTCGCCGTCGATGCTTTCCGACAGCGCGATGCGCTTGTCGATGTCGATCTGGAACAGGTCCAGCGACAGGTCGAAGTGGCTGCCGACGCGGCTGGTGAAGCCCAGGCTGTAGTTGCGCGACTTCTCCGGCTGCAGCGTGCGCGCGCCCAGCGCCTGCGCGATCGGGTTGTCGACCGAGAGCAGGCGGCCCTGCAGCAACTGTCCGTTGGCGTTGTAGCCGGTGGAACTGGCCTCGTAGCCGATCTGGCTCAGCGACGGCGCGCGGAAGTTGTTGGAGATGGCGCCGCGCAGGGCGAATGCCGGGACGAACTCGTAGCGCGCGGCCAGTTTGCCGGTCAGTTCGCCGCCGAAATCCTGGTAGTGCTCGTAGCGCGCGGCCAGGTCGGTGGAGAGCTTGTCGCCGAACTGGCTGGACACGCTGGCGTAGACATTGGCGACGTTGCGCGACAGGTCGGCCGCATCCTGCGGGGTCAGGCCGCCGCCGGCCTGGGCGCCGGTGGGGCGGTCGGTGTAGGGGCCGGCGGCGTAGCTGGCCGGGTCGCCCGGACGCGTGCGGTAGTGCTCGCGGCGCAATTCCACGCCGGTGCCCACGGTGTGGGTGGCGCCGGCGGCGTCGAAGCTGCGGCTCAGGTCGAGGTTGGCCACGCCTTGCGCGAAGGCGTAGTCGCCGGTCTTGAAGCGGGTCGGGCTGCCCGGGCCCAGCGAGGCGTTGAGCGAATGCTTGAGCCGGTAGGTGAAGTCATTGCGGCCGTAGTCGAGGCTGGCGTCGTAGGCCCATTCGCCCCATTGCCCGCGCGCGCCGAGCACCGCCTGCAGGTCGCGGTTCTCGCCCAGCGACACCGGGCGGTAGCCCTGCGGATACACCTGGGTCCAGTTGGCGGCGCCGTCGGGGTAGCGGAAGTAGTTGGCGCCCTGCGTGTCGCGCTGGTTATAGGTGCCGAAGGCATAGACCTCGCTGCCCTGGCCGAACGGCAGCTTGCCGTTGAGCCAGGCGTTGAGATCTTTGCTGGCGCCGTCGCCGAGTTCATAGTTGCGCTTGCCGGCCAGGGCCAGGTTGGCCGGGGTCTGTTCCTCGAACGGCGGGATCTGGTCGAAGCCGGCGCGGTTGGTGGCCTCGTGGTTCTTCAGCTCCAGGCCGACCTTGAAGAAGCCGCCGTCCTCGCCCAGGCGTGTGCCGACCTTGCCGCTGGCATAGCCGGTCTGGCCGTCGGTGAGGGTGCGGTGGATCGGCTTGACGTCGGTGTGGTTGGCGCCGTAGCTGGCTTCCAGCGCGCCGCTGTCCGGGTCGTCGTCGAGGATCACGTTGATCACCCCGGCCACCGCGTCGGAGCCGTACTGCGCGCCGGCGCCGTCGCG
>NZ_NSGT01000081.1:0-24032 GCF_009192905.1 Xanthomonas sp. LMG 12459 | reverse complement strand
GCCCTTCCCCCGCCACCGCCCGCGCGCTAGCGTAACGGGCATGTCCCCCGCCTCGTCCTTCAGCCTGCGCAGCTACGGCCGCGACGGCGCCGCCCATCAGCACGACCACGTGCAGTTGGTGCTGCCGTTGCACGGCTCGATGGAACTGGAGGTGGACGGCCGCGGCGGCTATCTGGACCGTTTCCGCGCCGCGGTGGTCGCACCGCAGACCCGGCATGCGCAGTCCGCGCTGGATGCCAACCGCTTCCTGATCGTCGATTGCGCCGCCGATGCCTTCGGCGACGACGCGCTGGAGCGCCTGCGGCGACAGCCCTTCCTCGACCTGCCGCCGCCGCTGCAGGATCTGCTCGCCGACCAGACACCGCATCCGGACCTCGCTGCCGTCCATGCACGAGCCGGCGCCGCCGTGCTGGCCTGGCTGCAGGCGGGCACCGCGCCGCGCGGCTGGCAGCGGCTGCAGGCGCTGTGCCGACGCATCGAGGCCGCGCCCGGCCAGGACTGGCCGGTGCGGCGCATGGCGCAGCTGGCGCACCTGAGTCCGAGTCGCCTGCACGCGCTGTTCCGCGCCGCATTCGGGCGCACGCCGCAGGACTGGGTGGCGGCACGGCGGCTGGACTGGGTGCGCCGACAGCTGGCGCATGGCAACCGGCCGATCGCCGACCTGGCCCAGGACAGCGGCTATGCCGACCAGAGCGCGCTGACCCGCGCGCTCAAGCGCAGCACCGGGCAGACCCCGGCCGCCTACCGCCACCGTCATCGCCCGGCGCCAGGACAGGAGTCTGGGACAAGCCGGCCGCTGCCGGCGCCGGCATGCTGAGCCGTCACGGCTGACACGGCCGATACGGAAACGAACCGCATGCGCGAACGTCTATGGGCAGGGGTCGGCACCGGCATGGTCGCGGGCGCGATGTGGGGCCTGGTGTTCCTGGCGCCGCAACTGCTGAGCGCTTTCTCGCCGCTGCAACTGGCCATCTCGCGCTACCTGGCCTACGGCGCCATCGCCGCCGTGGTGCTGCTGCCGCGCTGGCGCGCCGCGACCGCGCCGCTGGGCGCGCCCGAATGGTGGGCGCTGCTGCGCCTGAGCCTGCTCGGCAACATCGTCTACTACGTGCTGCTGGGCAGCGCCGTGCAGTGGGCCGGCGGCGCCGCCACCGCGCTGATCATCGGCCTGCTGCCGGCGGCGGTCACCGTCATCGGTTCGCGCGCGGCCGGCGCGGTCCGCCTGCGCCGGCTCGCCGCGCCCTGCGCGCTGTGCGTGCTCGGGGTGGCGCTGGTCGCGGTGCAGACCCTGGCCGTGGCGCGGCCGCACATTCCCGCCAGCCTCGGCCTGCGTGCGGCCGGCCTGGCCTGCGCAGTCGGCGCGCTGGCGTGCTGGACCGCCTACTCGATCAAGAACGCGCGCTGGCTGCGGCGGCGCCCGGACCTGTCCGGCCGCGACTGGTCGCTGCTGACCGGCGTGGTCACCGGCGCGCTGGCCCTGGGCCTGGCGCTGCCGGCGTTCGCCCTGTCGGGCACGGCCCATGCCGGCGCCGACTGGATGCGCTTCTGGGGCATGGCGCTGGTGCTGGCGCTGTTCGCTTCGGTGATCGGCAACGCCTGCTGGAACCACGCCAGCCGGCTGCTGCCGCTGACCCTGGTCGGGCAGATGATCGTGTTCGAGACCGTGTTCGCGCTGCTGTACGGCTTCCTGTGGGAGCAGCGGTGGCCGACCGCGCTGGAACTGCTGGCGATCGCCTGCCTGCTCGGCGGCGTGCTGTGGTGCACCCTGGTGCATGCGCGGCCGCAACCCGCCGTGCGCGAAGCCAAGCCCGGTTAAGCGGCGCTGCCTAGACTGGCGCAGGTCCTCTCACGGGAATCGCGCCATGCACACCGTCCTGCGCCGTTGCTGTCCCGCTCTTGTCCTAGTCGCCGCACTGGCTGGCTGCCACGCCTCCAACGCGCCATCCGGCGCGGCGCCGAACCCGGCCGCCAACGCCAGCGCACCGGCGGCAACCGGCAAGTGCGACACCGTCCCCGACCATGCCTACGACCTGCCGGCCGGGCGCTTCGATGAGGTCTCGCAGCAACTGGCCCACGCCACCGGCTGCATGGTCGTGTATCGCGATCCCGGCCTCGCCTCGCTGCCGGTCAACGCGGTGAAGGGACAGGTCAGCATCCGCAAGGCGCTGCACCAGGCGCTGGACGGCACAGCGCTGCGGATCTCGGAGGAAAGCGCCGACGCGATGACGGTCGTGCGCCGCTGACCCGGCGGCGGCGCGGTGGGTTGCTACCATGGCCGCACTCCACCGCACGGAAGATCGCCATGCCCCGTCATTTCGCGTCGTTGCTGTGTTCCCTGTGTCTGCTCGCCGGCATGCTGCTGTCCAGCGCCTGCGCGCGCAGCGAGACCGCCAAGCCGGCGGTGCCGGCACCGACGCCGACGGCGTCCGCACCGGGCCTGCCGATCAAGGTCGACACCAGTTGCCGCACCGATGCCGACTGCACCGTCAAGAACGTCGGCAACTGCTGCGGCGCGATGCCGGCCTGCGTCAACCGCGACAGCCCTACCGATCCGCAAGGCGTGATGGCGCAGTGCCAGGCCAGCGGGCGCATGAGCGTGTGCGGCTCGCGCGCGATCGCCGGCTGCTCGTGCGTGGCCGGGCAATGCAGCGCGCGCCCCGCGCAAGCCGATACACTGCGCGCCCCCCAGCCTGCCGAACCCGTCCGCTGATGCTCTACGCGCAAGTCCACCTCACCCTGCCCGCCTGGATCCACGAGGCGGTCGATCCGCAGGCCGTCTACGCCAGCGATGCCGACAAGGTCGCGCTGGCGGTGGAACTGTCGCGGCTGAACGTGGACGCCGGCAGCGGCGGCCCATTCGGCGCGGCGGTATTCGGCCCGGACCACCGCATCATCGCCGTCGGCGTGAATCGCGTGGTACCGCAGACCACCTCGCTGGCGCATGCCGAGAACATGGCCTACATGCTGGCCCAGCAGCGCCTGCAGACCCCGCGGCTGAACGCGGTGCTGTCGCCGGTGACCCTGGCCACGTCCTCGCAGCCGTGCTGCCAGTGCTACGGCGCGACCATCTGGGCCGGCATCGACCGCCTGTTGATCGGCGCCAGCGCCGAGGACGTGATGGCGCTGACCCCGTTCGACGAAGGCCCGCTGCCGGCGGACTGGGTCGGCGAGCTGCAGCGCCGCGGCATCGAGGTGGTGCGCGGCCTGCACCGCGACGCCGCCTGCGCGGTGCTGCGCCGCTACGGCGAACTCGACAGCCCCCGCTACTGACCCCGCCGGAAGGCTTGCCCATGTCCTCCGAGAACGGCCCGCTGGTCCATGGCCTGCTGTGCTACTGCCGCCCCGGCTTCGAACCCGAACTGGCGGCCGAGCTCAACGCCCGCGCCGGCGAGGCCGGGCTGGCCGCCTACGCGCGCACCGAGCGCAACAGCGGCTACGCGCTGCTGCTCAGCGACACGGCGGTACCGGCACAGGCGCTGCCCTGGCGCGGGCTGATCTTCGCCCGGCAGAAGCTGCAGTTGCTGGCCGACCTGCGCGAGCTGCCGGCCAGCGACCGCATCGCGCCGATCCTGCAGGCGCTTGCCGGACAGCCGCGCTTCGGCGACCTATGGGTCGAACATCCGGACTCGGACGCCGGCAAGCCGCTGTCGGGCCTGGCGCGCAGTTTCGGCAACGCGCTGCGCCCGGCGCTGCGCAAGGCCGGCCTGCTCAGCGACAAGCCGCAGCCGCGGCTGCCGCGCCTGCACGTGTGCTTCGCGACCGGCACCCACGCCCTGCTGGCGGTGGCCGACAGCGAGGACAGCGCGCCGTGGCCGCTGGGCATTCCGCGCCTCAAGCTGCTGCCGGAGGCGCCCTCGCGCTCGGCGCTGAAACTGGAAGAAGCGCTGCTGGCGCTGCTGACCCCGCACGAGCGCGAGACGCTGCTGCGCCCGGGCATGCGCGCGGCCGACCTCGGCGCCGCCCCCGGCGGCTGGACCTGGGTGCTGACCCGCCAGCACCTGCACGTGACCAGCGTGGACAACGGCCCGCTGCGCCAGCACGTGCTCGACAGCGGCCTGGTCGACCACCTGCGCGCCGACGGCTTCCACTGGAAACCGCCGCAGCCGCTGGACTGGATGGTCTGCGACATGGTCGAGCAGCCGCGCCGCGTCGCCGAGCGCATGGCCACTTGGTTCCGCGAGGGCTGGTGCCGGCACGCGATCTTCAACTTGAAGCTGCCGATGAAGAAGCGCTGGGACGAGACCCGGCTGTGCCTGGACCTGTTCGCCGAACGCGCCGAGCGCCCGCTGCAGTTGCGCGCAAAGCAGCTCTACCACGACCGCGAAGAGATCACGGTGCTGGCGATACCGGGCTGAGCGGTCGCGCGTCCACATGCGGTGTTTCGTAGCAGCGGCTCGACCGCGATGGGTTTCCCGGGAAAGCCATCGCGGCTGAAGCCGCTCCTGTGACGAGCGCATTGGCGCCGCCACCGCTACAGCACGATCCGCGCCCCGTCCTCCCGCGCCGAGCGCTGGATGGCATCGACGATGCGCATGTCGCGCAAGCCTTCCTCGCCAGGCACGCGCAGCGGCGTGCCCTGCAGGATCGCCAGCGCATCCTCGTCCATCTGCAGCGCCTGCTGGTGGTGCACCCGCGCGTCGAACAGGCGGCCATCGCTGGCCCGGCCGCGCACGCCGTCGTAGGCCTGGAACGGCGCCAGTTCGTACCAACCCTTCGCGCACTCGGCGCGCAGCAGGTTCATGGTGCGGCCGAAGCTGGCCGCGCAGCTGGCGGTCACCTCGTGCGGGAACTCCAGGGTGAAGTGCATGTGCTCGTCGACCTCGTCGAACAGCGCCGGCCGATCGGTGGAACGCCGCGCGCTGACCGCCAGCGGCTCGGCGCCGGTCGTGTAGCGCGCCGCGTTGAGCGGATACACGCCCATGTCGTACATCGCACCGCCGCCGTACTGCGCGTGCAGCCGCCACGGACGCTGCGCCGGGTCGGTGTCGCCATAGCCGGCATAGCCCGCCTCGGCGCGCACGCTACGCATCGCCCCGAACGGGCGTTCGCCGGCCAGGGCGATGAGGCGCCGGGTGTTGGGCTCGTGCTGCATGCGGTAACCGATGCTCAGCCGCACCTTGTTGCGCGCGCAGGCCTCGATCATCGCCTGCGCCTGCTCGGCGTGCAGCGCCATCGGCTTCTCGCACCACACGTGCTTGCCGGCGGCCGCGGCGCGCAGGCTCAGCGGCGCATGCAGATGGGTGGGCGTGACCACGTAGACCACGTCGATGTCCGGGTTGTCGGCGATGCGCTCCAGCTCGTCGTAGCTGTAGACGTTGCGATCCGGGATGCGATAGCGCGCCTGCCACTGCGGGATCTTCTGCGGCGAGCCGGTGACGATGCCCGCCAAGCGACAGTGCCTGGTCAGGGCGAGACCCGGGGCCAGGCGGTTGCTGGCGTACTCGCCCAGCCCGACCAGGGCCACGCCCAACGGCTTGCGGCGACGCGCCGGCGTGGCCGCCCACGTGGACGCTCCGAGCATACCGGCGGCGGTGGCGGAGAGGCCGGCCAGCAACAGGCGGCGGCGATTCGGCGAGGACGGCTCCATGCGCAACTCCGACCGGAAGGATGCTTCACCCTAACCGCTGACGCGGCATCGGCACTGTGAGCGCTATCGCGCGATGCCCCGGGGCCTCTGGCACACTGCCGCCTCCCCCGCCGTCCGGACACCCGATGCGCTGCCGCCCACTGCTTGCCGCCCTCGCCCTGCTGCTGGCTGCCCCGGCCGGGGCGCAGGAACCCCTGTTCCACGCCCGCGACCTGGTCGGCGATGGCGTATTCACCGACAAGATCGAAGGTCCGGCCACCGGCCCCGATGGTGCGCTGTATGTGGTCAACTTCGCCCACGACGGCAGCATCGGCCGGGTCCAGCGCGATGCGAACGGCCACGCGCAGGCCAGCCTGTTCGTGGATCTCCCTGCCGGCAGCATCGGCAACGGCATCCGCTTCGACCGCCGCGGGCGCATGTACGTTGCGGACTACGGCCAGCACCGCATCCTGCGCATCGCCCTGCGCAGCAAGCGCATCGAGGTCTACGCCACGCTGCCGGGCGCGTTCCAGCCCAACGACATCGCGATGGCGCCGGACGGCACCCTGTACGCCAGCGACCCGGACTGGAAGCACGACGGCGGCCAGCTGTGGCGCATCGACCGCGACCGCAGCGCGCACCTGATCGAAACCGGCATGGGCACCACCAACGGCATCGAGGTCAGCCCCGACGGCAAGCGCCTGTACGTCAACGAGAGCGCGCAGCGGCGGATCTGGGTCTACGACCGTGCGGCCGACGGCGCCGTCTCGAACAAGCGGCTGTTCGCCAGCTTCGCCGACGCCGGCCTGGACGGCATGCGCTGCGACGTCGACGGCAACCTGTACGTGGCCCGCTACGACGCCGGCAAGGTGATCGTGCTGGCCCCCGACGGCACGCTGCTGCACGAGGTCGCGACCAAGGGCCGCAAGCCCACCAACCTGGCCTTCGGCGGCGCCGACGGGCGCGATGTCGACGTGACCCTGCAGGACCGCGGCGCGATCGAAACCTTCCGCAGCGACCGCCCCGGCCGCGAGCACGGACGCTGATGGGATGCGTATCGCAGCGGCGTCTCAGCCCGCGCAATGGTCCCCTGGCATCCTGGCTGCACTGACTGGAGGGCCGCGCACATGCAGCCGATCGAACTGAACAACCCGGCCGGCTTCGCCGACGAATTCCTGCGCCTGACCCTGCTGCAGGGCTTCCAGTCGCTGACCAAGCGCGACCTGGAACTGCTGATCTTCGTGTTGCTGGAACGCGACGGCGCGATCTCGCGCAGCGATTCCAACAACGCGGTGGCGATGCGCCTGCGGGTGACCCCGGCCAAGGTCAAGGGCCTGCGCCGCGACGGCTATGCGCGCTGGCGTGCGCTGGTGCCGGAGGACAACGAGGCGGCGCTGCAGCGCATCGTCGCCACAGTGCTCACCGAGGACAACCTGCGCGCCGGGGCCAAGCACGTCAGCGAGCGCAGCAAGAAGGACGGCTTCCTGGCGATCCGCATCGAGCATCCCGACGACCAGCAGCGCTTCGAACAGGCCATCGTCGACGTCGGCGCTATGCCCGTGTACGAGCGCAACCGCGACGTGATGGCGGTGCGCTTCGACACGCTGCTGAAGATCGCCGAGCGCTGGGGCTACCTGCAACCGGAGCCGGACAAGGTGACGCACGAACTGCAGAAGCTGGCGCCCACCGCCGAAGAGGTCGCCGACCTGTTGAAGAAGGACGTGAGCAAGCTACGCTGGGAGGACGTGCGCCGCGCCCTGAACAGCCTCGGCGCCAAGGCCGTCGCCAGCACCGCCGAGGGCGGGCTGAAGGGCCTGTTGAAGCTCGCGTTTCCGTTCATCCCCGGCTGAGCCGGGGCCGCCATCCATCGCCATACCGGAGTTGCGTTGTGTCCATGTCCTGCCGTTCCCTCGCCCTGCTCTGCTGCCTGTGCGCCTGCGTCGCGCCGGCCGCGGCGCAGAATCTCAACACTGCCTCCAGCGCCACCACCGAGCCGCTGCGCGACGTGCCGGTCAACGTGCGCGCGCAGCCGCTCAGCAATGGCGTGGTCACTCACCAGGTGCAGTTGCCGGCCACGCCCGGCGAGGCGCAGGTGACCGTGCGCAGCATCCAGCCGGACCGTGTGGCCGGCAGCTACCGCATCGACTTCGAGGCGCTGGACACCGACCACGACGGCTACATCAGCCGCAGCGAAGCGCAGGCCAATCCGTCGCTGGCCGACGAGTTCGACGCGCTGGACACCACCCGCAGCGGTCGCCTCAGCCGCGCGCAGCTGGCCGGCTGGCTGTAGCTGCACCAGAGCGCGTCCGGCGCCGCCATGGCGGGCGCCGGCGCACCCTCGGTCGCGCTGCAGGGTGCATTGGAAACGCTTGCTAAACAGCGCCGACGTGCAGATGCGAACGCCCGATTTTTTTAGCGTCGATTAATTCGGCCAGGCCTATGTTCTTGACTCCTTCCCAGCAACAGGAGTCGTGCCATGAACCGCATCGTTCCTCGTCTCGTCCCGTTCGCGTTCGCGCTGCTTGCCGCGCCGGCGCTGGCCATGGCGCAGTCGGCGCCGGACGAAGTGACCCTGCACCAGAACGGCCAGATCATCAATGTCACCTCGGTCGAACCGAACTCGATCGTCGGCGACTACCACATCGATTTCGCCAAGCTCGACCGCAACCATGACGGCTACATCAGCCGCGCCGAAGCCAAGGCCGACCCGACGCTGTACGCAGAGTTCGATGCCGTCGACGTGCATCACCACGGCCGGCTGAGCAAGGCCGACCTGGAAGGCTGGATGTCGACGTGACGCGACCCACGCGTAGACTGACCCGCACCCTCTCCACCACGCGCGCCGCCTGCGGCATTCCCGCCGCATGCGGCGCGATTGTTTTCTGAAGCGACAACACCGCAGACACCGGCAACGCGAGCGCCACAGCATCGCGCAACCGCCTCACCCACACTGACGCCGCCATCGCCGCTGCATCGACCCGATCTCCTCGCAGCGCGTGTCTTCCACCACGCCACCCCGCCGCTCGGCCTCGCCCACCGCGCTGACGACAGCTACAGCAGTCCCTCCTGCAGCGGCGCATCCCGCACCCCGCCCCAGGGATCGTCCAGCAGATAGCGCGCCGCGACCGGCTGCGCCGCCGGCACCAGGGTGAGCCGGTAATACACCTCGTCGTCGCCTTCGCAGACTTCGTAGTACAGCGCGTAGTCGCCAGGCTGCAGCGCCAGTGTCACATCGAAGGTCTCGGCGGCAGACGCCACCTGCACCCGCGCATCCGGATTCACCCGGAACGGCACCTGCATGCGCCGCTGCGCACGCGGATCGGGCGCGAACGCCTCGGCCAGCACCAGGTGCACCTGCGCGCCGAACGCGTCCTCGGGCAACGGATCGAACACCACGTAGTCGCGATGCAGGACCGCGCCCTGCTCCAGATTGCGCGGCCCCCAGCGGCAGGCGGCCTCGTCGAAGGCGCGGGCACGCAACTGCACCTGGCTGTGGGAGATCAGCAGATCCACGGTCTGCGTCCGGGTCGCGTCTTGCATCGTCGTTCTCCATGGCAGGAACGCGGCCTGCGTGCTGCGCTTCGCGCCCTACCCTCACACCAACCCCTCTTCCGAGGGGAGAGGGGCTCAAGCAAACCAGCCGAAGCTGACTCTTCCTTCTCCGTGCCCCCGAAGGGGCGGATGAGGGTACGGGCGCCGCTCGGCGCGCGTGGTCGAATCCTGCGGCCGCCGTGTCCGGCCGGAGCGTGCGCTTACACGCCGGACGCGCGCTTCCAGAACCCGTGCATCAACAGCGGCAGCTTGCCGGCCAGGCCCAGCAGCGGGCCGCGCAGCAGGGTCAGGTGCAGGTCGTCGTTGGAGAACAGGCGGTTGATCGCGTCGAAGCCGTAGGCGGCGACGGTGTTGTCGCTGCGACGGCCGCGCGCCCAGCGCGCCAGCCGCTGCGGTGCCGCCCAGTCGACCCGCTGCGCCTGCGCCTGCCGCACCAGCGCCGCCAGCGCGGCGACGTCGCGCAGGCCGAGGTTGACGCCCTGCCCGGCCAGCGGATGCACCACGTGCGCGGCATCGCCCAGCACCAGCAGGCGGCCGCGCTGGTAGGCCTCCACCAGTTGCCGGCGCAGCGGGAAGCCCAGCCGCGGCGACAGCGCGCGCACCGCGCCCAGGCGGGCGCCGAAGGCCTGGGTCAGTTCGACGCCGAACGCCGCATCGTCCAGCGCCAGCACCCGCGCCGCCTCGGCTTCGGGCAGCGTCCACACGATCGAGCTGCGGCCATCGGCGAACGGCAGGAACGCCAGCGGGCCGCCCGGCAGGAAACGCTGCCAGGCCGTGTCCTGGTGCGGCTGTTCGGTCTGTACGAAGGCGACCACGCCGCGCTGGCCGTAGTCGTGCGCCGGCGCGTCCAGCCCGGCCAGGCCGCGCACCGTGGACTCGGCGCCGTCGGCGGCGATCGCCAGACGCGCGTCCAGGCGGCTGCCGTCGTCCAGGCGCAGGCGCGCACGCTCGGCCGACGGCTCCAGCGCCTCCACCCGTGCCGGGCAATGCACCTGCACGCCGGCCGCCGGCAGCGCCGCCCACAGCTGTTCGACCAATAGATTGTGTTCGACGATCCAGCCGAGTTGGTCGCGGCCCAGGGTGTCGGCGTCGAAGGCCAACTCGCCACCGCCGCCGGCATCCCACACGCGCATGCGCCGGTACGCGCTGGCGCGGCCGGCGAGGACCTGCGGCCACACGCCCAGGCCCTGCAGCAGCGCCGCATTGTCCGGGGCGAAGGCATAGACGCGCAGGTCCGGCGTGTCGGCCGACCAGCGCGGCGGCTCGCGACCCTCGACCAGCGCCACCGCCAGGCCTTCGCCGGCCAGGGCCAGCGCGCAGGCCGCGCCGACCACGCCGCCGCCCACCACCACCACATCCAGCACACCGCGCCGGCTCATGCGCGCGTCTCCCGGCACAGCTGCGGCACATCGCCGCGGAAGCCCATCGCGCCGCCGACCAGGAACGACTGCAGCGGCGCGGCCTGCGCCGCCGCCAGCAGGCCCAGGCTGCGCAGCGGGCGCAGCAGCGGGGTCGGATTGGCGGTCAGCCGCGCCAGCCCGCCGGAGAACGTCACCGTGCGCTGGCGATCCTGCTCGCGGCGCTGCGCGTACTGCTGCAGCAGCGCCGGCGCGCCCGGGTCGGTGCCGTCGCGCTCGATCAGTTCGGCCAGGGTCAGCGCATCGCGCAGACCCAGGTTGAAGCCTTGCGCGCCCAGCGGGTGCAAGGTCTGCGCGGCATTGCCCAGCAGCACCGCGCGCGCATCGGTCAGCCGCTCGGCCAGCACCTGCACGATCGGATAGGCACTGCGCTCGCCGCTACCGAGCAGGCGGCCGACGCGCCAGCCCAGCGCGTCCTGCAGCCGCTGCAGCCAGGCCCCCTCGTCCAGCGCCGCCACCGCGTCGGCGTCCTCGGCGGCCACCGCGTGGATCGCGCCGTAATGGCGGTCGCCGCGCGGCAACAAGGCCGTCGGGCCGTCGTCGCGGAAGCGCTCGTAGGCGGTGCCGTCGGGCTGGCGGCTGCCGCGCACCCGCGCCACGAACAGGGTCTGCTGGAAATCGTGGCGCGTTGCGGCGATGCCCAAGGCCTCGCGCACCGCGCTGGCGCTGCCGTCGGCGCCGACCAGCAGCCGCGTGTGCAGGACCTGCTCGCTGCCGTCGCGGGCGATGCGCAGGCGGCGCTCGCCCTCCTCGGTGTCGGCCTCCAGCGCCACGAACTGCGCCGGGCGGTAGCGGGTCAGCTGCCGCGTCGCCGCCAGGCTGGCCTCCAGCGCCTCGCCGAAGTCGCGCGCGACGACCACCTGGCCGAAAGCCTCGCGTCCGTAGTCGGCGGCTTCCAACCGGACCCGGCCGAAATCGCCGGCGCGGCTGACGTGGATGCGGCGGATCGGGCCGGTCGGCGCGCGCAGCCGCTGCATCACCCCAAGCGCGCTCAGCGCGTTCACCGTGGCGGCAGCGAAGCTGAGGTTGCGCTGGTCGAATACCGGCGGCAACGCGCCCGGCGGCGCGGCCTCGACCAGGCCCACGTCCACCCCCAGCCGGTCCAGGGCGATGGCCAGGCTGGCGCCGACCAGGCCGCCGCCGACGATCACTACGTCATGTCGTTTGCTCATCCGGCCATGATACGACCCGCACCCGTCTGGCCGGTGAGCGCCACCGCCCAGCTTGCGTGCCGTGGCGGCAGCGGCGCACGGCGCTCGCGCGCGCCGCGCTTCCAGTAGAATCCGGGGTCTTACGTGCCCCGGTGCCCGCCGTCATGACGCCTTCCACCCACCGCCTCCCCGCCCTGCTGCTGTTGACCGCGCTGCTGGCCGCGACCCGCATCAACCACTTCGGGGCGATCCCGGACGCGTCGTGGGCGGTGTTCTTCGTCGGCGGCTTCTACCTGCGCAGCTGGACCCGTTGGGCGTTCCCGCTGCTGATGGCGCTGGCGGTGCTGGTCGACTACTTGGTCATCCGCAGCCAGGGCCTGGATTTCTGGCAGCACTACTGCGTGTCGCCGGCCTACTGGTGCCTGATCCCGGCCTATTTCGTGCTGTGGGCCGGTGGCGCCTGGCTGGCGCGGCGCTACCACGGTGCCGACTGGCGCGCTCTGGGCCTGGCCGCCGGCAGCCTGCTGGTGGCGGTGGCGCTGTGCCACCTGCTGGCGCAAGGCAGCTTCTACTGGGTCAGCCGCAGCGTGCCGAACCCGACACTGGCCGGCTGGTGGCAGAACTACAGCGACTGGCTGCTGCCCTACCTGGGCAGCGCCAGCCTGTATGTGGCGCTGGCCGCTGCGATCCAGGTCGGCGTCGAGCAGCTAGCGCGGCTGGGCCAGCGCGGCCAGCCGGTCGGTCACTGACCGGGATGGGCAACCGCCTCTCCAAGATCTACACCCGCACCGGCGACGACGGCAGCACTGGCCTGGGCGACGGCAACCGGGTCGGCAAGGACTCGGCACGGGTCGCCGCCTACGGCACCGTGGACGAAGCCAACTCGGCGATCGGCGTGGTCCTGGCCTGCCCGCTGGCCGAGGACGTGCGGCACCTGCTGACCGCGATCCAGCACCAGTTGTTCGATCTCGGCGGCGAGCTGTGCATCCCCGGCCATGCTGCGATCCATGCCGCCGACATCGACGCACTGGAACGGCACCTGGACCGCTACAACGACACCCTGCCGCCGCTGCAGGACTTCATCCTGCCCGCCGGCGGCGAGGCGGCGGCGCGCTGCCACCTGGCCCGCACCATCGTGCGCCGCGCCGAGCGCGAGACGGTGGCGCTGTCGCGGCAGGACGCGGTGCGCCCGGAAGCGGTGCGCTACCTCAACCGCCTGTCCGACCTGCTGTTCGTGCTGGCACGGGTGCTGGCGCGGGCCGACGGCCACGGCGAAGTGCTGTGGCGCCACGACCGGCGCCAGGCCTGAGCGACGCCCGGGCCGCGGCCGCGCATGCTGATCTATACCCATCCTGCCTGCCTGGGCCACGCGCCCGGACCGGAACACCCGGAACGGCCGCAGCGCCTGGAGGCGGTGACCACCGCGCTGCGCGAGGCCTTTCCCGCGCTGGAATGGCGCGAGGCGCCGCTGGCCAAGCTCGGCGACCTGGCCCGGGTCCATGAGCGCGAGCTGATCGATCGCGTTCTGGCCGATCTCGACGGCCCGCAAATGCTCGACGTGGACACGGTCCTCTCGCCCGGCTCGCGCGCGGCCGCACTGCGCGCCGCCGGCGCCGGCGTCGCCGCCGTCGATGCGGTGATGCACGGTGTCAGCGACACCGCCTTCTGCGCGGTGCGCCCGCCCGGCCATCACGCCACCGCCGACACCGCGATGGGCTTCTGCCTGTTCAACAACGTCGCCGTGGCCGCCGCGCACGCCCGCGACGCGCATGGGCTGGAGCGGATCGCCATCGTCGATTTCGACGTGCATCACGGCAACGGCACCCAGGCGATCTTCGAGCGCGAGCCGAAGGTGCAGTACCTCAGCACCCACCAGTCCGGGCTGTTCCCGCACACCGGCGGGGTCCACGACCGCGGCGTCGGCAACCTGCACAACGCGCTACTGCCGCCGGGCAGCGGCGGCTTCCGCTTCCGCAACACCTGGGCCGACCAGATGCTGCCGCTGCTGGACGCGTTCAAGCCACAGCTGCTGCTGATCTCGGCCGGCTTCGACGCGCACATGCGCGACCCACTGGCCGACCTGATGCTGGAGACCGAGGATTTCGGCTGGATCACCGCCGAACTGCGCGCAGTCGCGCAGCGGCACGCGCGCGGCCGAGTGGTGTCCCTGCTGGAAGGCGGCTACGACCTGCAGGCCCTGCGCGAGGGCAGCGTCGCCCACGTCGACGCGCTGCGCTGAGGGTCCGCGCCCGCGCGGCGGCGGCCGCGGCGCGGCACGCCCGGATCGAAACCCCGCTCCGCCAGGCCGATGAACCCCGTCCCCCGCCCCGGGGACGCCTTCATTGCCCCTATGCACGGGATGGGGCAAGCTAGCGACCGTTTTCGCCCGATACCTGACGCGCGTGCGCCGAACCCTTCGCCTGCTCCCTCTTCCGTTCAGTATCGCCCTGTGCCTGCCGGCATTGGCGGCTGAAAAGCCGCCGAACTGGGGCCTGTGCCCGACCCCGGACGTGCTGCCCAAGTTCGACGACGCGCAGCAGCCGGATCCCAAGCTGGCGCAGAACCGCGAGCAGCAGCCGACCAATATCGAAGGCGACCAGCTGTCGGGCACCACCACCATCCCGAACTACACCGGCAACGTCGCGCTCAAGCGCGGCGACCAGTTCATGGGCACGGACAGCCTGCGGGTGGACACCGAGACCGGCAATTACATTGCCGAGGGTCACGTGCGCTACCAGGACTCGTCGATCCGCATGATCGCCGACCGCGCCGAGGGCAATCAGGACACCGACACCCACAAGATCACCAACATCCGCTACCAGTTGCTGGCCCGCCGCGGCAACGGCAAGGCTGACTCGGTCGACCTGCAGGGCGCGCTGGGGCAGATGCACCGCTCCACCTACACCACCTGCGACCCCTCGCAGCGGGTGTGGGAGCTGCACGCGCCGGAAATCGACGTCGACAACGACGAAGGCTTCGGCACCGCGCGCAACGCGATCCTGAAGATCTACAACTTCCCGATCCTGTACGCGCCCTGGTTCAAGTTCCCGATCGACGATCGCCGCAGCAGCGGTTTCCTGTTTCCGGCGATCGGCATGTCCAGCCGCAACGGCTTCGACTACACCCAGCCGTACTACCTGAACCTCGCGCCGAACTACGACGCCACCCTGTATCCGCGCTTCATGGCCCGCCGCGGCCTGATGCTGGGCAGCGAATTCCGCTATCTCTACGACGGCGGCAAGGGTGAGCTGCAGGCCGCCTACCTGCCGGACGACAAGTTGCGCGACAAGGATCGCGGCCGCTTCAGTTACCAGGGCTACCACAACATCAATTCGCAGTGGCAGGCGCGCGCCTCGCTGGCCTGGGTCAGCGACGAGCGCTACACCGAAGACTTCTCCAACCGCCTGCTCGGCAATGCGGTGTCCAACATTCAGAGCACGATCGGCGTCTACGGCACCGGCGAGACCTGGACCGCGGGCGTGATGGCCGACCGCTGGCAGCTGACCGACTACACCCTGACCGAGGATGCGCTGCCGTACAACCGCCAGCCGCGCGCCTTCTTCAACTGGGACCAGTCGTTCGGCAACTATTTCGAAGCCGGCCTGTACAGCGAAGCGGTGCGCTTCGTGCACGACGATATCCATCAGAAAACCACCGACGGCACCTACGAACGCACCGGCGTGGTCACCCCGCGCCCCGGCGGCAGCCGCCTGGACCTGAAGCCCTACATCTCGATGCCGCTGGCCGGCGCCGCCTGGTTCCTCAAGCCGACCCTGGCCTGGCGTTATACCGCCTATCAGCTGGACAAGGATCTGGCGGCCACGCTCGGCGGCGACACCACGCCCTCGCGCAGCCTGCCGATCGCCACGGTCGATGCGGGCGTGTACTTCGACCGCGATACCAAATGGGGCAACACCAACTATCTGCAGACCCTGGAACCGCGACTGTTCTACCTGTACACGCCGTACCGCGACCAGAACGATCTGCCGATCTTCGACACCCGCGAGTTCACCTTCAGCTGGGGCCAGTTGTTCCGCGATTCGCGTTACACCGGTGCCGACCGCCAGAACGACGCCAACCAGCTGACCATGGCCCTGAGCTCGCGCCTGCTGCGCCAGGACGACGGCAAGGAAAAGTTGTCGGTCAGCCTCGGCCAGATCCTGTATTTCAGCGATTCGCGGGTCAGCCTGCCCAACAGCGACACCACCATCGAGCAGGGCAAGTCGGCCTGGGTGGCCGATGCCAACTACATGATCAACGATCGCTGGAACCTGGGCGCCACCTACCAGTGGGATCCCAAGTACCGGCGCAAGGACCTGGCCAGCTTCCGCGCGCGCTACCTGATGCCCGGCGACGGCATCGTCAATATCGCCTACCGCTACCGCCGCGATCTGCTGGAACAGGCCGACGTGTCGTTCCTGTACCCGATCAATCCGACCTGGAGCGTCGTTGGCCGGCATTACTACTCGCTGATGGACAAGAAGCCGCTGGAAAGCATCCTCGGCGTGCAGTGGGACAGCTGCTGTCTGGCGGTACGGGCGCTGGCGCGGCGCTACGTGCGCAACCGCACCGGCGCGCTGGATACCGCCTTCCAGATCGAGTTCGTGCTCAAGGGGCTGTCGTCCCTGGGCCAGGACACGGACCGCGTTCTGCGCCGTGCTATCCTCGGCTACAACCGCGACGACCTGTACTTGGTCCCGCCCAGCAACACCACGACCGATCCGGACGCTTACGATCCGAACCAGATTCCATGACCAAGACCCTTTCTGTTTTTCTCGCCGCCCTGGTGGCGATCGCCGGCGTGTCCGCTCCGGCCGCCGCGCAACAAACCCAACCGCTGGACCGCATCGCCGCGGTGGTCGACGAGGATGTCGTACTGCAGAGCGAACTGGATCGTGCCGTGCGCAACGTGAAGGCGCAGTATGCCGGCCGCGAGGCGCAGCTGCCGCCGGATAACGTGCTGCAGCGGCAGGTGCTGGAGCGTCTGGTGCTGGTCAAGCTGCAGGTCGCGCGCGCCAACAGCACCGGCATCCGCGTCGGCGACGACGAACTGAACCGCGCCATCGCCAGCATCGCCCAGCAGAACGGCACCGACGTGGACGGCCTGCGCAAGAAGCTGGCCGCCGACGGCATGTCCTACACCGACTTCCGCAACTCGGTGCGCGACGAAATCACCGTGCAGCGCCTGCGCCAGAGCTTTGCGCAGAGCCGCATCAACGTCAGCGAGGCCGAAGTCGACGCGGCGCTGACGCAGCAAGCCACCACCGGCACCCAGTACCACCTGGCGCACATCCTGGTCGGCCTGCCGGAAGGCGCCACCGCCGAGCAGATCAAGACCGCCCAGGGCAAGATCGACGGGGTCAAGAACCTGATCGACAAGGGCGAGATCGATTTCAACGCCGCGGCGGTGCGCTATTCCGACAGCCCCAACGCGCTGGAAGGCGGCGACCTGGGCTGGCGCAGCCTGGACGAGATCCCCAACGCGTTCGCGCAGCTGATCCGCGACATGAAGCCGGGCCAGGTCGCCGGCCCGCTGCGCGGCCCCAGCGGCTTCCAGCTGCTGAAGCTGGTCGAAGTGCGCGACGCCTCGGCCAATCCGGAAAAGAAGACGGTCACCGAGTACCACGCCCGCCACATCCTGATCCGGGTCAACGATGCGCAGCCCGACGCGGTCGCCAAGGCCAAGATCGAGACGCTGCGCGCCCGCATCGCCGGCGGCGCCGACTTCCAGGCCGTGGCCAAGGAAGCGTCGGAAGACACCAACAGCCGCAGCCAGGGCGGCGATCTGGGCTGGTTCCCGGCCGACGCGTTCGGCCCAGACTTCGGCCAGCACGTCGCGAGCCTGCAGGACGGCCAGATTTCGCAGCCGTTCCGCACCGAGGCCGGCTGGCACATCGTGCAGCGCGTCGGCGAGCGCCAGACCGACGTGACCAGCGATACCCAGCGCGCCCAGGTCCGCGAGACCATCGGCCGCCGCAAGCTGGAAGAGGAATACAACCGCTTCCTGCAGGAAATGCGCGGCGAAGCCTACGTCGACCTGCGCGTGGGCAACACCGACGCCGCCACTGCGCCGGCGGCCACGCCCGCGCCGGCGCCCGCCGCCAAGCCCTGATCCATGCGCCCCTCGCTCGCGCTGGTGCCGGGTGAGCCGGGCGGGATCGGCCCGGAGCTGTGCGTGCGGCTGGCGCAACAGCCGCGTCACGATTGCCAGCTCCTGGCCTTCGCCGATCCCGACACCTTGCGCGCCGCCGCGGCGGCGCTGTCGCTGCCGCTGCAGCTGCTGCCCGAATCCAGCCCCGCCCTCGCCCCTGGCGACCTGCGCCTGCGCACGGTCGCCAATGCCGTGCCCAGTCGCTTTGGCGCGACCGAACCGGCCAACGCAGCTGCGGTGATCGCCGCACTGACCCAGGCGGCCGATGCCTGCCTGAGCGGGGAACTGGACGGCGTGGTGACCGGCCCGGTCCATAAAGCGGCGATCAACGCCGGCGGCATCGCCTACACCGGCACCACCGAACTGCTGGCCCAACACGCCGGCCGCGAGGTGGTGATGATGCTGGCCAACGCCATCGTGCGCGTGGCCCTGGTCACCACCCACCTGCCGCTGCGCGCGGTCGCCGATGCACTCACGCCGGCCCTGCTGGAACGCAGCCTGCGCATCACCGAGGCCGCCTTGCGTCGCGAGTTCGGCATCGCCGCGCCGACCATCGCGGTGCTGGGGCTGAACCCGCATGCCGGCGAGGATGGCCACCTGGGCCTGGAGGAAATCCAGCTGATGCAGCCGGTGCTGGACGCCTTGCGCGCGGAAGGCATGCGCCTGCTCGGCCCGTTGCCGGCCGATACCGCGTTCCTGCCGCAGAAGCTGGCGAGCGTGGATGCGGTGCTGGCGATGTACCACGACCAGGGCCTGCCGGTGCTCAAGTACAGCGGCTTCGAGCAGGCGGTGAACCTGACCCTGGGCCTGCCCTACCCACGCGTGGCGGTCGACCACGGCACCGCACTGGAGCTGGCCGGCCGCGGCGTGGCCGACCCGTCCAGCCTGTTCGCTGCCACTGCGCTGTGCGCGCAACTGGCGGCGCGCCGCGCGCAGTCCTAGGCGCATATCCGGGCGGCGTTCGCGATCTGCCGCAACCAGGGCGCGCCCGGTGATGCCGGCCGCGGCTGAAGCCGCTCCTGCGTCGCTGCGAGCGCGCGCCGCCCCGTGCATGCCGATAAAATGCCGGCCATGACTTCCTCTTCCGGCTTCGGCGCCCCGGCCAAGAAATCCCTTGGCCAGCACTTCCTCAGCGATCGCCACTACATCGACAGCATCGTCCGCGCGGTCGATCCCAAGCCGGGCGACCGGCTGGTCGAGATCGGCCCCGGCCAGGGCGCGATCACCTTCCCGCTGCTGCGCCGGCATGGCCGGCTGACCGTGATCGAATTCGACCGCGACCTGATCGCGCCACTGACCGCGGCGGCGGCCGACGTCGGCGAACTGACCATCCTCAACCGCGACGTGCTGTCGGTGGATTTCGCCGCCCTGGCCGAGGGCGCGCGCATCCGCCTGGTCGGCAACCTGCCCTACAACATCTCCTCGCCGATCCTGTTCCATGCGCTGGACCACGCCGCGGCGATCGCCGACATGCACTTCATGCTGCAGAAGGAAGTGGTCGACCGCATGGCCGCCGACCCGGGCAGCAAGGTCTACGGCCGGCTCAGCGTGATGCTGCAGGCGTACTGCGAGGTGACCTCGCTGTTCGTGGTGCCGCCGGGCGCGTTCCGGCCGCCGCCGAAGGTGGATTCGGCCGTAGTGCGGCTGGTGCCGCGGCCGCCGCAGACGGTGGGCATCGCCGATCCCAAGCGCTTCGCCGACGTGGTCCGCGCCGCGTTCGGGCAGCGCCGCAAGACCCTGCGCAACGCCTTGAACGGCGTCTGCGATGCCGCCCAGTTCGAGGCCGCGGGCGTGCGTCCGGACGCGCGCGCCGAGCAGCTCGAGGTCGGCGACTTCGTGCGCCTGGCCAACATCGCGCACGCCTGAGCGGACGTCCCGCGCGGCGCGCGCATGCATGCGTGGTTCGAACCTCTGCGCACGCGTTGCTCCGCTCCTTGCATGTCGGCGTAGGCGTCGCCGACCTGCGCCGTAGACATGGTGAGGACGGCGCCGCCTCGACACCGCAGCGTGGCAAGCCGCACAACACAGACCGCCACCGCGAACGACGGCCCTCCTGCGCACTGCCCGCGGCAACAACAGGCCCGCACGGGTGGCGCGCGCAGGCGGCAGCCAGGGCCACTGCCACGCGCCAGCGACCTCGCGATGGAAACCGCTGACGCATCTCGCCTCAAACGGCAAAACACGCTCTAAACTGTGGGGATGAACGATGACGCCCCCTATCGGATCGAGGTCGAAGTGTCGCCCCGATTCCTCGACGACCAATCGGCGCCGGAGGACGGACGCTACACGTTCGCCTACACGATCCGCATCCACAACCGCGGCCGCGTCGCCGCGCGCCTGATCGCCCGCCACTGGGAGATCACCGACGGCAACGGCCGCATCGAACGCGTCGACGGCGACGGCGTGGTCGGCGAACAGCCGCGGCTGCGCCCGGGCGAGGATTTCCGCTACACCTCCGGGCTGGTACTGGAGACCGAGCACGGCACGATGCGCGGCCACTACGACATGGAAGCCGACGACGGGACCCATTTCATCGCCGCGATCGCGCCGTTCGTGCTGTCCGTCCCGCGGACCCTGCACTGATGGCGGTCTGGGCGATCGGCGACCTGCAGGGTTGCTACGACATCACCCAGCAGTTGCTGGAGAAGATCCGCTTCGATCCGGCGGTGGATCGGCTGTGGTTCTGCGGCGACCTGGTCAACCGCGGCGGGCAATCGCTGGAGACCCTGCGCCTGGTGCACTCGCTGCGCGAGCACAGCGTGGTGGTGCTGGGCAACCACGACCTGTCGCTGCTGGCGATCGGCGAGCGCAGCCCGGACGAACAGCGCAAGGTCAATCCGGACCTGCAACGCATCGTGCTGGCCGAGGATCGCGACGAACTGCTGACCTGGCTGCGCATGCAGAAGCTGCTGCATGCCGACCGCCAGCTCGGCTGGATGATGATCCACGCCGGCCTGGCGCCGAAGTGGACCACCGCGCTGGCCGAGAAGCATGCACGCGAGGTCGAGCAGCAGCTGCACGGCAACGGCTACCGCAAGCTGTTCCGCAACATGTACGGCGACCGCCCGGCCTGGTCGCCGGGCCTGACCGGCTACGACCGCTCGCGCGCGATCATCAACCTGTTCACCCGCGCCCGCTACTGCACCCCGCGCGGGCGCATCGCGATCGAGGAAAAGGGCACGCCCGGCACCCAGGCGCAGGGTCTGTATCCGTGGTTCGAGGTGCCGGGGCGGGTCGAGCGCGACCTGAAGATCGTCTGCGGACACTGGTCGACGCTGGGCCTGACCATCACCCAGGGCGTGCACGCGATCGACACCGGCGCGGTCTGGGGCGGCAAGCTCACCGCGTTGCGCCTGGACAGCGAGGACCTGCAGGTCGTACAGGTCCCGGGCCGGCCGGTGCAGGGACCGCCGCCGGCGGCGCGCACCGCCACGCCGCGGCGGCGCAGCGCACCGAACCGTGGACAACCGGCGCCGGCTGCCTCTGCTGCGCCCGAGCAGGAATAGGTCTAACGCGAGACGTTGCGGTTTCGCAGGAGCGGCTTCAGCCGCGACAGGCGTTCCCGGGAATGCGTGTCGCGGCTAGCTGCTCCTAACAATCCCGGCATGTGCGCCGGCATCCGCCAGCCGCTGCTTACACCGCGCCCGCCCGGCGCCGGTAATCCACGAACTCGAAGGCCAGCGCATGCCGCGCATCCACCGGATGCGCCTGCCGCGCCACCACCTCCCATTGCGCCGGATCGAACGCGGGAAAATGCGCATCGGCGCCGTCGACCACGGTGTCGACATGGGTGAGGTACAACACGTTGGCCAGCGGCAGGGTCAGGGCGAAGATGTCGCCACCGCCGATCACCGCCAGCTCCGCAGCGCCGGCCGCGCGCGCCGCGTCGATCGCCGCCTGCAGCGACGCCACCGCCTGCATGTCCGCGAACGGCACCTGCCCGGAACGGGTCATCACCAGATTCAAGCGCCCGGGCAACGCGCGCCCCAGCGACTGCGCGGTCTTGCGCCCCATCAGCACCGGCTTGCCCAGGGTCAGCGCCTTGAACCGCTTCAGATCGTCCGGCAGGCGCCACGGCAAGTCGTTGTCGCGACCGATCGCATTGGCCCGATCCAGCGCCGCGATCAGGCTCAACTGCAGCGAGGTGCGCGTAGACGGCTCCAAATCCGTCCCCGCCGCCACTGCCGCCTTTTCCGATTCCCCATTCTCCATTCCCCGCTCCCCGCCACTCACACCGCCACCGGCGCCTTGATCGCCGGATGCGGGTCGTAGCCCTCGATGGCGATGTCGTCGTAGGTGAAGGCGAACAGATCGGTCACCGCCGGATTCAGCCGCAGCTGCGGCAACGGCCGCGGCGTGCGTGCCAGTTGTTCGCGCGCCTGTTCGAAGTGGTTGGAATACAGATGCGCATCGCCCAACGTATGCACGAAATCGCCCACGCCCAGGCCGGTGGCCTGCGCCACCATGTGGGTCAGCAGCGCATAGCTGGCGATGTTGAACGGCACGCCCAGGAAAATGTCGCCGCTGCGCTGGTACAGCTGGCAGCTGAGCTTGCCGTCGACCACGTAGAACTGGAACAGGCTGTGGCAGGGCATCAGCGCCATCTGCGGCAACTCGGCCACGTTCCAGGCGCTGATCACCAGCCGGCGCGAATCCGGGTTGCGCTTGATCTCGTCCACCAACCACTGCATCTGGTCGATCTCGCGACCGTCGGCACCGGTCCAGCGCCGCCACTGCTTGCCGTACACCGGGCCGAGTTCGCCCTGCGCGTCGGCCCACTCGTCCCAGATGCTGACCTTGTTGTCCTTGAGATAGGCGATGTTGGTCTCGCCCTTCAGGAACCACAGCAACTCGTGCACGATCGAGCGCAGGTGCAGCTTCTTGGTGGTGACCAGCGGGAAGCCGTCGTTGAGATCGAAGCGCATCTGCCAGCCGAACACGCTGCGCGTGCCGGTGCCTGTGCGGTCGGATTTCTCCGCGCCGCGCTCCAGCACGTGCTGCAGCAATTCCAGGTACTGCTTCACTTGCTCACCTCCGGCGGCGGCACCGGCTGCAGCACCGGCGCGCTGCGCGAGCGCCACAGCAGGAACAGGCCGAGCAGGATCAGCGGGATGCTCAACTGCTGGCCGCGGGTCAGCCAATGGAACGCCAGGTAGCCGAGTTGCGCATCCGGCACCCGCACGAATTCCACGGCGAAGCGGAACACGCCGTACAGCAGCGCGAACAAGCCGGACACCGCATAGCGCGCGCGCGGCTTCATCGAGAACGTCCACAGCACCACGAACATCACCAGCCCTTCCAGCGCCGCTTCGTACAGTTGCGACGGATGGCGGGCATAGCGATCGAGCAGGCCCGCGGCGTATTGCTGCTGCAATTGCGCGCTGCTCATCAAGCTCTCCAGCGCTGGCGCGTTGGCCACGCCGTCCTGTATCGGCGCGTGCGGGAAGATCACGCCCCAGCCGGCGTGGGTCAACTTGCCCCACAACTCGCCGCCGACGAAATTGCCGATGCGGCCGAAGCCCAGACCCAGCGGCACCAACGGCGCGATGAAATCGACGGTATCGAAGAAATGCAGGCGCGCCTTGCGCGTCCACCACAAGCAGGCCGCCAGCACGCCCAGCAGGCCGCCGTGGAAGCTCATGCCGCCGTCCCACACCTTGAAAATCAGCAGCGGGTCGGCCAGGAAATCGGACAGTGCGTAGAACAGCATGTAGCCGATGCGCCCGCCCAGCACCACGCCGAGCATCGCGTAGAACAGCAGATCGGAGAAGCCGTCCTCGTTCACCCCGGGCAGGCGCCCGGCGCGGATGCGGCGGCGGCCCAGCCACCAGGCCGAGATGAAGCCGGCCAGATACATCAGCCCGTACCAATGCACCTTCACCGGCCCGAACGAGAAGGCGATGGGATCGATCTGGTGGAGATAGGTCATGCGCAAACGTCGGCCGGGGGCAAAGAGTGCCTATTCTGCCACCGACTCCGCTGCCTGCCGCGCCTACGGACGGCGCAGCGGGGTAGCGCTTCATCTGCTGGCAGGCGCACGAATCTGCCACCGACCGCCCCCAGGACAATATGCTCAGCCCAGCCGCCACGTGCCCCTCGTTGCTTGTGGGAGCGGCCCATGTGGCCTCCAGGCCATCAGCGGCAACGAGCAGAGCCATCGGGTTCACTCCGGCGCTATCGCGTCGGGACTGAAG